>NZ_KV792954.1:0-47335 GCF_001808335.1 Oligella sp. HMSC05A10
AGGAACAGACTGTCTATTAAATTGGCTAGGATCACTTCCAATGCAGCCAATATCACGAGCAACACCAATACGTTGAATGCGCATGGCGCACAGTTGACCGATCATGAATCACGCATTGGTGCGAACGAAGCCAATATCACGAACAACACCGTAGATATTGCCACTAATACCGATAATATTCAGCAAAACAAACAATTAATTCATCAGAATAAGGATGCTATTGAAACCAATCAAAAAGATATTGCTACCAATAAAGAGACTATTGAAAAGGGTATTAATGTTGGTGATGGTAGTACAAGCACAAATTATGCCTTAGGTGACACGATTCATATTGTTGGTGCCGATGGCAACATTATTTCCACAACTACTCCAACGGGTATTGATTTGAAGCTAGGTGATACCTTAAATATTGCAGATAGTATTTATGTAGGTAATGGTGAGCAAAGATTGTTGATTAATGGTTCAACTCAGCAACTAACGGGTCTATCAAATATTGTATTTGATGAGAGTCAGATAACTGCCAACCGCGCTGCCACGGAGGGACAAGTGGCTGATGTGTATAACTTCGCGAAGAGTATTAATGTACAAGGAAGTGGCAATATTTTAGTGACGCAAAATGGTACCAAGTTTACAGTAGAGTTAGTTAAACTCCCTGCAGTAGAGGGTTTGCGTGTGATAGGTAATGATGGCTCTGCAACGACAGTCAGTTTGACAAAACAAGGTCTAGATGTAGGTGGTGTAAAAATGACCAATCTAGTTGCTGGTGATATATCTGCTAATAGTACAGATACAGTGACCGGCGCTCAGTTATATGAAGTTAAACAAGCCCAGGTCCAACTAGGACAAAGTTTAGGACGTGAAGTAAAACGTTTAGATAGTCGTATTTCTTCGGTCGAAAAAGAGTCTCGTGCAGGTGCAGCGGCAGCCATCGCAGTGGCAAGCATGCCTCAAGCTGTATTAGCAGGCGAAAGCATGGTGTCTGCTGGTAGCGGTTTATGGCGAGGACAAGCAGGTTATGCCCTAGGTTTTAGTCATGCCACGGATAATGGTAAATGGGTTCTCAAGGCTAATGTCTCAAGCTCAAGCGATAGTGGCTTTGGTGGTGGCTTAGGTGTAGGCTATCGCTGGTAGTCGCTTACTTTTTTTCGTAGTGTATAAGCCCTAGAAACTGGATGTTTTTAGGGCTTTGAACTGTTTAAAGTGTATGGTTTGGACAAGATCTGTCTGACGGTACAAAAGAAAAAGACCGTTTTTATCAAGATGGTCTCTATGTAATTGTTAAATAGTAATTGTCTTAAGCAGAGGTCTCTAAATCTGCTGCAGCTAAGTCAGTAGACGTTTGTTCAGCTTCAGGATTATGTTGAGGCGCTACATCGCTCTGTTGCACATAATGTGCACCACAATAAGGACAGGTCGCTTCACCTGTTTTGGTGACATCTAAGAATACGCGTGGATGCATGCTCCAACGTGGTGCTTTGGGACCAGGACAATAAACGGGTAAATCCTTGGCATTAACGTAAATCGCTTCAGCGTGATTCTGTGCAGGCATTAGTTTCTCCGGAAATTCGATGGCTTGGGTAAATAAGGCATCCTTGCCTTAGTATAAATTAAATGGTTGGATATAATTTTAATCTTCAACTGTCGGGGTGGACAAGACGCCCCTAGTAAATTACTATTTCTACCGTTGATTATATAAAAAAATTGACCCTACATATCAATATGCAGGACCATACTGGCAATAACAATCATAACCTCAATCTAGTAACAGCTACTTACTCATATAAGGTCTCAAGATGCAACAAAATAATCTTCAACATGCGTTTTTAGCGGATTTAGATAAGCGTCTATGGAGTGCGGCGGACGCACTTCAAACGAGTTTAGATGCGGCGAACTATAAGCATATCGTGTTAGGTTTAATTTTTATTAAATACGTCTCTGATGCCTTTGAGCAGCACCGCACAGCGTTGTACGAGGCTTTTGCTAATCCTGATAGTGAATACTACGTGATTGGGATGAGTGAGGAGGAGATTCTGGAAGAGTTGGAAGTGCGTGATTACTACACCGCTGAGAATATCTTCTGGGTGCCTAAAAATGCACGCTGGCGTTTTTTAGAGCAACAATCGGCGCTGGAGTTTCCTCAAACGATTATAGGATTGGATGGTAGAGAGAAAAGGATCACCTCACTTAATCGTCTAGTTGATAATGCTTTGGATGAAATTGAGGCGGAGAATAGCAAGCTGAAAGGGGTCTTAAATCGCATCTCAAGTTATCAGCTTCCTGATGGTAAGTTAGCGGGATTGATCACCGTTTTCTCAATTACCGATTTTGCGAATCCTATCTATAAGGGGGAGTGGGTCAATCTCTCGAGTCAAGATATTTTAGGTCATGTGTATGAGTACTTCTTAGGGCAGTTCGCACTCGCTGAGGGTAAAAATGGTGGGCAGTTCTATACCCCAAGCTCTATTGTTAACCTAATTGTGGAGATGCTTGAGCCCTTTGAGGGGCGTGTGTATGACCCCGCCATGGGTTCTGGGGGCTTTTTTGTCTCTAGTATTAAATTTATTGAGCGTCATGCAGGCAAGCAGGCTAATAAGCAAAAAGTACGCAAAGAAAATATCGCCATCTATGGGCAAGAGAGTAACCCTACTACATGGAAGCTTGCTGCGATGAACTTAGCGATTCGTGGACTTGATTTTAATATTGGCAAAAAGAATGCCGATACCTTCCTCGATAATCAGCATCCCGATCTCAAAGCGGATTACATCATGGCAAATCCCCCTTTTAATCTCAGGGAGTGGTGGAGTGCTGAGCTACAAGGGGATGTCCGCTGGAAATATGGTACACCGCCTGAGGGTAACGCTAACTTTGCGTGGATTCAGCATATGATTTACCATCTAGCGCCTAATGGTGTGATGGCACTTCTTTTAGCCAATGGCTCCATGAGCTCGATGACGAACGATGAAGATAAGATTCGAGAGGCGATTATCAAAGCGGATCTTGTGGAGTGTATGATTGCGCTACCTAGCAAACTCTTTACCAATACATCGATTTCTGCTTGTATCTGGGTTTTAAATCGTAATAAAACCGGGGATAGTTTGGAGAAGATTAAACGGCCCAATAATCGCAATCGCAGCGGTAAGGTGCTCTTTATTGATGCGCGCAATGTGGGTTATATGAAGAGTCGCGTACTGCGTGATTTTACGCCTGAGGACATTGCCAAGATTGTCGATACTTACCACAGTTGGCAACAGGGAGTAGGCTATGAAAATATTGCTGCATTCTGCTATGAGGCGGATCTTGAAGAAATCGCTAAAAATGATTATGTCCTAACGCCAGGTCGTTATGTGGGAGCTTCGGAAATAGAAGAAGATGCCGAAGCTTTTGACGAAAAAATGGCACGCCTAACTCAAACGCTTAAGGCACAGTTTGCGGAAAGTGTCGAGTTGGAAGAAGCTATTCGTGAGAAGTTGAAGGGGATAGGGTATGAGTTTTGATTTTTATACTCTTGATGAGGCTCTAGAGTTAATAATCGACCATCGTGGCAAAACGCCAAGGAAAATGGGCTTTGAGGATTTTCAATCTCAAGGAGTCCCAGTTTTATCAGCGAAGCATGTTAAAACAGATAAGCTTGTGAACATAGCGAAAATACGCTTTGCTGGTCGCGAAATGTATGAAAAGTGGATGAAGGAAGAGGTTGCGAAGGGAGATATTGTTTTAACTTCAGAAGCACCTCTAGGAGAAGTTTTTTATATAGATACTGATCAAAAGTATGTAGCTGGACAAAGGGTTTTTGTGTTGCGCACTAAGAAAGAGATTTTATCTCCTCTGTATTTAGTAGCGTGGTTAACTTCAGAAGAGGGGCAAAAAAAACTTCATCGGAGAGCCAGTGGTTCTACAGTATTAGGTATTAAGCAATCTGAATTAAGAAAAATAGAAGTCCCAGTTCCTAGTTTGTTAATACAAAATAAGATTGCTAATTTTAGGTATGACTTAACAAAAAAAATCGAAATCCATAATCAGATCAACGACACCCTAGAAGCAATGGCTGAGGCGATCTTTAAGAGTTGGTTTGTGGATTTTGACCCTGTCCATGCCAAAATCAAAGCGAAAGCAGAAGGCTTGGATTCAGATGGGATTAATCGTGCAGCGATGGCGGTGATTGCCTCTAAAAGTGATGACGAAATTGCCAAGATCAAAACCGAATCTCTTGAAAAGTATGAGCGATTAAAAAGCCTTGCAAGCCTCTTTCCTGATCAATTAGTAGAGTCCGAATTAGGTCTGATTCCAGAGGGGTGGGAGGTTTTAAGCTTTTCAGAGTGGATCCAGGTCACCAAAGGTAAAAGCATTACTAAAGCAAAAGTTAATCCAGGAAATGTGCCAGTGGTTGCTGGAGGACTAGAGCCCGCCTACTACCATAATGAAAGTAATGTAAAAGGTCCCGCAATTACTATTAGTGCATCAGGGGCTAATGCGGGTTATGTGAATCTTTATTATCAAGATATTTGGTCATCGGATAGTTCTTATATTGCACACAATGAAACAAAAGCTTTCTATGTTGCGTATGTATGTTTGAAATATAGGCAGAAAGAAATCTTTAGTATGCAGACTGGAGCAGCTCAACCACATATTTATCCTAAAGATTTTGAAAGACTAATGATTGTAAAACCTTCAGAAGCTTTACTAGATTCTTTGGAGGCTATATATCAAGGTTTTTTCAATCTCATTTCTGATAATAAAAAAGAAAGTATTACGCTAGCCGAAATCCGCGATACCCTACTTCCCAAGCTTCTATCAGGTGAGATTGAAGTAGCATGAGATAAGTTACTCCCTTTGGCTAGATAAAGAAGTAGTTACGAAGGAAAATTTGACCTAATAAAATGAAAAGCTTTGTAATCCCTAGGTTCCCGTTGTATGACACCGTGATGTTACCGACATTGACGTCGGTAACATCTGTCTCAAAAATAACTTATAGGACTTGAACAATTAAGTTGATAGGGTAAAGCAGAGGCAAATCTTATTTAAAATTAAAGAAATATAGCCATGAACCCTGCCTTTGCTATAAACTTGAATAATATTGCTGTGTGCGTTTTGAGAGTACTAATTAATTTGTTAGCAGTTAGATAAGATAAGCCCTCTTTAAAATAGAGATGATGATGGATGAAGCACATTTAGAAATTGCCGCCTTAGCGTGGTTTGAGGAGGTAGGTTGGGAGCTGGGCTTAAGCTCTGATATGAACCCATCAGGTGTAGAGCAGAGTTTCTACACCTCAGGCAGCAATGAATTAAGGGATAGGCCAGACCTAATTTATAGCCATGCTCAGCAGACTTCCGATGGAGAGGTGATCATAGAGACGCAACTAAGAGAGGCCTTTGAGTGCATTAATTCATGGATCCCTCAAGCTGAGCGAGAGGAGGCGTATCAAGATGTTCTAGCCATGGTGAAGCGGCACCAGCCCGATCTTTTGGCGAATAACCGCCAATTTCATCAATGGCTGATTGAAGGCTTCCCCATAACTATCCGTAACGCGGAGGGGGAGAAGCAGCAAGAGCGCGCCTTCATTATCGATTTTCAAACGCTGGATAATAACTGTTTTTTAGTAAGGAACCAAGTCACCATCGTGGGGCGCAAAACTCGCCGTCCCGATATTGTCGCCTATGTGAATGGCTTGCCAATGGTGGTATTAGAGCTTAAAAGCCCACTCCATAAAGACAGTTCGTACGAGGCAAATTTGGATGCGCTTAATCAGCTCAATACCTATAAGCATGAGCTACATGAGCTCTTTATCAGTAATGCGGTTTTAGTTGTAAGTGATGGCTTACAAGCTCGCTTTGGTTCACTTTCTGCAGGCTTTGACCGCTTTATGCCATGGCGTACCATCAAGAATGAGAAAGACCGTCCCTATCTTGAGTATGAGCTTGAAACTTTAATTAAAGGGCTCTTTGAACCAAAACGGTTCATGAACTACCTGCAGAACTTTATTCTTTTTACCGATAATCGACATCAGATCAGTAAAATCGTTGCAGGCTATCATCAGTATCACGCAGTTGAGAATGCGCTTGAGGCAACACGCTACGCCACTAGCCCTGAGAGTGGGGATGGAAAGATTGGTGTTATATGGCATACCCAAGGATCGGGTAAGTCCTACTCCATGGCCTTCTATGTGGGGAAAATCATTAAAACCCCTGAGCTACAAAACCCGACCATCGTTGTGGTAACTGATCGTAATGATCTGGATGATCAACTTTTTGCCACCTTCACCAGAGCAAAAGCGCTTTTTAATAATACTGAGCCAGTCCAAGCTAGCACACGTGCAGAGTTGCGCCAGCGATTAGCAGAGCGAGCGGCGGGCGGCATTATCTTTACCACGGTACAGAAATTCGCACCCGATGAGAAAGGGGGAGAGCATCCCGTACTCAATGAGCGCCGTAATATTATCGTGATATCTGATGAGGCGCACCGCACGCAATCTGGCCTCAATGCACGAATGAATGAAGAGGGACTCTACACCTATGGTTATGCCAAATACATGCGTGATGCCATTCCAAATGCTGCTTTTATCGGCTTTACAGGAACCCCTATTGAAGAGAGCGATCGCAGCACCCGTGCGGTATTTGGTGAGAATGTCTCGGTGTACGATATTCAAGATGCGGTAGAGGATGGCGCAACCGTTCCCATCTACTATGAAGCTCGATTAGCTCAGCTCAAAATGGATGATTCGCTGCTTGATGATTATTCAAATCAGCTTGAGGATATTCTAAAAGATGCAGATGTAGAGGAGCGCGAGAAGGTCAAACAGAAGTGGAGTCGATTAGAGCGCTTAGCCGGCGCGCCAGAGCGGCTTAAGATGCTTGCACAGGATATGATCGAGCACTTTGAAAAGCGCAGTCAAGAAAGTGAGATTGAGGGCAAGGCGATGGTCGTTGCCATGAGTCGTGCCATCTGCGTTGACCTATATCATGCGATTATCAAGATTCGCCCGGAATGGCATAGCGATAATCCCCAAGAGGGGGCGATTAAAGTCATCATGACAGGAAGTGCGAGCGACCCTGAGCATTACCAGCCACACCTTTACAGTAAAGAGGTTCGCTCCAACTTAGAGAATCGATTTAAAGATCCAAATGATCCTTTTAAGATGGTGATCGTGTGTGATATGTGGCTCACGGGCTTTGATGCGCCATCATGTCACACCATGTATATCGATAAGCCCATGCGTGGCCATAACTTAATGCAAGCCATTGCCAGAGTGAATCGAGTCTTTGAAGAAAAAGCAGGTGGTTTAGTGGTGGATTATATCGGTATCGCTTCCGAGCTTGAAGCTGCGCTTAAGACTTATACCAACTCCGATGGTAAGGGGGCTCCCACCATAAATGCGCACGACGCCTTTGCTGAGTTGCTTAGATATATCGAGATTATGCGCAATTTCTTTGCTAAAACAACCACTACCGAAGGCTTTGATTTAAGCGGTTTAGAGGGAGAGAGGGCAACGACACTCCTGATTCCTGCTGCAAACTATATCTTGGGTATCCCCGAAAATGAAGTGAATAAGAGTGGTAAACATCGCTTTTTAGACACACTTTTAGCCATTCGTAAAGCCTTTTCTCTATGCTCCACTTTAGAAGAGGCAAAGCCTTATGAGAAGGAAATCGCTTTTTATACCCAATTAGGTAGTTTTATCCGTAAAGCCACTAGTACGGGGGTGCAAGAACGCAAACGTTTAAGTGATGACCTTTTTGAGCGTGTGATTGCTAATGCCGTGCAATCTGCGGGAGTTATTGACCTTTACGAGTATGTGGGTCTTGAAAATCCTCGCATTGATATTTTAGATGAGCGATTCTTCAATAGCATCAGAAAGCAGAATGAGAAAAATCTCGCTTTAGAAATGCTCAAGAAGTTAATGCGTAATCAAATTCGCGCCAATCTTAAAACCAATGTGGTACAAGAGCTTGAGTTTAGTGCAAGATTACGCGATACGATGAACCGATATAATAACCGCACTATTGATTCGGTGGAGGCGATTGAAGAGCTCATAAAGATAGCCAAAGAGCTCACCAAAGCGGTACAGCGGGGCGAGGAGCTTGGGCTGCAATATGATGAGCTCGCCTTCTACCAGGCCTTAAGTAAGAGTCAGTCGGCAGTTGAGGTGATGAGCGATGAGCGCCTCAAAGAAATCGCTATAGACATCACCGAGCAACTTCGCAAAAATGTGACGGTGGATTGGCAAAAGCGCGAAAGTGTACGCGCTAAATTGAGACTTCTTGTACGTCAAATCCTACGCCAATATCACTATCCGATCGATAAATCTGAGAATGCAGAGAATGTGATCGAGCTTATTATGAAAAACACGGAGCTATTAGCTGATGAGTGGAGTGCAGAGAGAGGGTTTAAGAGCGCACCCTTAGCGATGTGGTGAAATCTAGCTACCGACCAAAGCTGTGTTCGTTCCTACATATTAATAAGCGCATCACGCAAGCAATAATAATGAAAACCTCGGGCCAGCAACAGCCACTCATGTATGCAGGGAATAGTGCTACAAACTAATCGCCATATCAGTTTTAATGGATTTAGATAAGTGTCTCTGGAGTGTGAATAATGGGAGCTTCCTCAGCCTAACTTAACCGATGAATCTGCTTTTTTCTTTATTAATCAGGGTAGCTAAGACGCCCTGTAGTAAAATGAGCTTTACAACATAGATTTTATAGAGAAGTAGGTATTACAAATCCATATGCAGCGTCATTTAAGTAATAACAATAATAATTCAAGCAGCTCCGATAGCAGTCCCGCTGCCGACAACGAGCAGTTATCATTTGAGGACTTCGGCTTACATCCCGACCTGTTAAAAGCCATTGCTCATAGTGGCTACACAAAGCCCACCCCAATTCAGGCACAATCGATTCCAGCCGTATTGGCTGGGCGTGATGTGATGGGGGCGGCGCAAACCGGTACGGGTAAGACAGCGGCATTTACCTTGCCGGTCTTGCATCGCATCATGCCTTTTGCGAGTCACAGTACCTCGCCTGCACGTCATCCCGTGCGTGCCTTGATTTTAACGCCGACCCGTGAATTGGCCGATCAGGTAGCAGAAAATGTCGAGCGCTATTGTAGTACCTCTGCATTACGTTCCACCGCCATTTATGGTGGGGTTGATATTCGTCCCCAACGGGATGAGTTGCGCCAAGGTTGCGAGTTATTAATCGCAACCCCCGGTCGTTTATTAGATCATTTAGAGCAAAAAAATGTCAATTTGAGCCAAGTGGGTGTCTTGGTGCTGGATGAGGCCGACCGTATGTTGGATATGGGTTTTATGCCCGATCTTGAGCGAATTGTGAGTTATTTGCCTAAACAACGTCAGAATCTGCTGTTTTCAGCTACCTTTAGTCCCGATATTCGTAAATTAGCTCGGAGTATTCTCAACCATCCCGTTGAAATTACCGTGGCAAATAACAATCAGACCGCAGATACCGTGACTCAAATCGTCTATCAAGTCAATGCGCAGGATAAGCGTTCAGCCCTGTTGTATTTGTTGATGACACATTATTCTGAGCAGGTGATTGTGTTTGCTAATACCAAGCTCGAAGTGAATCGATTAAGTCGCTTTTTGGTGCAAGAGGGGATATCGGCCGAGCCCATTCATGGGGATCGTTCGCAATTTGAACGGACTAAGACGCTAGAGGATTTCAAAGCGGCTAAGGTGCAGGTATTGGTGGCAACGGATGTGGCAGCACGTGGTTTGGATGTGGCCGGCTTGCCTTGTGTGATTAACTATGACTTGCCTTTTAATCCCGAGGATTATGTGCATCGTATCGGTAGAACGGGCCGAGCTGGTGCCAAAGGGACGGCCATTGCCTTTTATGATGAGGCCGAGGAATCAATGCTATTAGCTAATATCCAGGAGCTGGTTAAGCAGGATCTGCAACTGGCGCAATTAACCATTCCTGAAACCTTTATTGAGCGGGCAAAAGAGCAGCCACGTCGCTCCTATCAGCAGCAGGCGAAGCGTGAACCGATTGATGCCTTTTTCTATAAGCCGTATGAGCCGGATCTAAGTGATGCACCGGCAGCCACCGGCAAACCACAACGTTCACACGAACGGCAAGAGCCAATGTTGGCGGTTTTGCTCGGTGGTGGTAGAAAATCCAGTCGAGAATAAGCCGTATCAAGTCAGTCTTGGGGCGACTACTTATCGGTCGCGCCTGCGGCTAGTAGCTCGCTAATCGCTCTAGGTCCCTCATCACTTTTGATGACCTGACCCTCCTGCGTATTTAGTAACAACCGCTCCAGATGGGCAATATAAGGCAGCATGGTGCCAAAAAATCGATTGCTGCCCGCTTCTTGAATCAAAATGGTGGGAAAATTTTCTACATCCAAATCGTCCAGTAAGGACTCTTCATCCTCAATATCCACCCATAAAAACACCTGCTCGGGAAACTTCTGGCTCAGTTCCTTAAAGGCCTCTAAGTAGCCATCACAGGTGCGACACCAAGCGGCACAATAACAGACCACAATACGTTGATTGTTGGCTGCAAGCGCCGCTTGAATTTCATCAATGTGTTCAAAAGCTTTTATAAAAAAAGACATGGATAAACCCGTAGTGTAGAAGCGATTTGATAAACTTCTATTAATCTTTTGCATCAGCATTTATACCTGAATTCGCAAATGCCGTCTATTATTATGTGCAATTTACTAACACATGTTAAATCATAAGGGAGCCCCTATGCCTAAGTCCAGAAAGTTTGGCTTAATCATCGTCGGTGATGAGATTTTATCTGGTCGTCGTCAAGACAAGCATTTGAGTAAAGTGATTGAGTTGCTTAGTGCACGAGGTATGGACTTATCGTGGGCGCGCTTTATTGGCGATGACTTAGATGAGTTAGTGCGAATTTATCGAGAAACCTTTGCCAGTGGTGATATCGTTTTTTCTACCGGTGGTATCGGTGCCACCCCAGATGATAAAACCCGTGAGGCTGCGGCTAAGGCGCTCGGTGTGCCATTAGTGCTTCATCCAGAGGCTGAGGCCTTGATTATGGAGTATGTGATGAGTCGCGCCGCCATTGGTAAGATTGATCAGGATATGGGCGCCCCTGAAAACCAGCGCCGTTTAGCCATGGGGGTGTTTCCCGAGGGTGCTGAGATTGTACCTAATTTTTATAATCGTATTCCAGGCTTTTTTATTAAGGATCATACCTTTGTACCCGGTTTTCCTGAAATGGCTTGGGCGATGTTTGAGTGGGTGCTGGATAATAAGTACTTGGCATTGCAAAATAACCCCACCAAAATCTTGGCGGTGAATGTCTATCATATCCCCGAGTCACGAATTGCGCCTTCATTAGAGGAGATTGAGAGCCGTTGGCCTGATGTGACGACCTTTAGTTTGCCTAAAATGGCGCAAGGTGATACCCCTGGCTTTATAGATTTAGGGGTTAAGGGTAAAAACGAGAGCTCGCTTAAAGAAGCATATGACTTTTTGCGCGGTGAGGTGTTGCGCGTCGGCGGTCGTTTTAGTTTCTAGTGTCGGCGGACAGCGATGACAGAGGGTAGGTCTAAATATTCGATTCAGGTACTTGAGCGTGCGGCGCGGTTGATGGAGTTACTCGCTCAATCAACTGAGCCCTTGAGTCTTAAGGATTTGGTGGCGCAGAGCGACTTAAATATTTCTACCTGTCATCGAATTTTAAATGACTTAGTGCTTGCTCAGTTTGTCGAGCATTTGCCAGGCGGTCGCTATCAACTCGGTTTGCGTTTGTTGGAGTTAGGTCATTTGGTTAAAAACCGACTCAATATTCAGGAATTAGCCTATCCGCAAATGCAGGAATTGCATAGAAAAACGGGTGAGACCATTAATTTATCGATTCGACAGGGCGATGATATTGTGTATATCGAACGCTGTTGGAGCGGTCAATCAGGCATTCATGTGGTGCGACCCATTGGCGGACGAGCCCCCTTGCATTTAACTGCCGTAGGTAAGCTCTTTTTGGCGGATTTTGATGCGGTGGAATTACTGGATTATGTGCAACGTACCGGTATTCCGGCGAGTACCGCCAAAAGCGTCAATGAAGTGCAGCGATTAAAAAATGAATTAGCGGCGATTCATCAGCAGGGCTTTGCCATTGATAACGAGGAACTAGAAGAGGGGGTGCGTTGTTTGGCAGCAGCGATTCTTAATGAGCAGGGACGGGTCGTGGCTGGTTTATCCCTGTCTGCGCCGGCTGCACGTATCCAATATGCGTGGAGTCAGGACTTAAAACGTGCCGCCAAAGACATCTCTCGCGAGCTGGGTTGTTTTGTATAAGGTCTGCTAGCTAATTGATTTATATATTATTTCTTTTTGCCAATCTGTTTGTGCAATGCAACAAAACACTTGACAGAGAGTGTCTTCTTTGGAATAATAACAATTGTTGCGATGCAACATAGGATTCATAATATGCTGCATCAACGATGAAGTACTCCCATTTAAACTGTCTCGTACTAAAAAGGAATTTATTATGAATAACCAAGTTCAACAGCAATTATTACAGCGTCAAAAAGAAGCCATCGATACGTTTATCTCTGTTCAGGGTTCTTTATTCAGCGGTTTCGAAAAACTAGTTGATTTAAACCTAAAAGCTATTAAAAGCGCTATCGCTGACGCTGCTGACCAAACTCAACAAGTTGCTGAGTTAAAAGACCCTCAAGAAGCTGCTAGCTACGTTGCTGCTATCGCTCAGCCTAACGCTGAAAAAGCCGTTGCCTATACGCAAGACGTTTACGCTATCATGAACGAAGTAAGCAAAGAGCTTATCAAGCTTACTGAAGAGCAAGTAGCTGAATCTCAAAAGAAAATGGAAGAAGCTTTAGAGCAGTTTGCTAAAAATGCACCTACTGGTTCTGAAAGCGCTATCGCTCTATTGAAATCAAGCTTTGCTACTGCTAGCAACGCCTACGATTCTATCAACAAGGCTGCTAAACAAGCGGCTGAAGTTGCTCAAAATAACTTAGCTGCTGCTACAAGTGCTACTTTAAAAGCTACTGAAAATGCAACTAAAGCGGCTGCTGCAGCTAAACCAGCTACTAAAACAGCTGCTAAGTAATGACTTAGCTTTGTAGCTGCAGTCTTAGACGAGTTGCAGCCTACATCAAAGTAAACATACCGTCAGATCGATTGATTTGACGGTATTTTTTATGCGGTTGCAGATTAGCTTTGGAGCTTAAAGACCAGCAGCTTTGATCGCATGAACACAGTTTTTAACCAGCTGCGGGCCTTGGTAAATTAAGCCTGTATAAAGTTGTACAAGATCAGCACCCGCTTGCAGCTTTTCTACGGCTTGGCGTCCATGACTAATACCACCCACCCCGATAATTGCGACATCAGGTCCTAAATGACTACGCAAGGTTTTAATCACTTCTAGTGACATGGCATGTACCGGCGGACCTGATAAACCACCTTTTTCATCTGCATGTGGCAGGCCCTGCACCGCCTCTCGGGAAAGTGTGGTGTTGGTGGCAATCACACCGTCTAGTCGGTGATGACGCACAATATTGCAAATGGCAATGCATTGTTCTTGACTAATGTCTGGCGCGATTTTTAATAAAATAGGCACCTGCTTAGATTGGGCTTGGGCTAGTACTTCACGCTCATCCACTAAGGCTTTTAATAAGCGATCTAACTCATCCTCAGCTTGTAGTGAGCGCAGATTCTCAGTATTCGGTGAGGAGATATTGATAGTAATATAGTCAGCATGTGCGTAGACACCGCGTAGACCGATTAGGTAATCATCAACTGCATGCTCGATGGGCGTGGCTGCGTTTTTGCCGATATTTAAACCTAAAATACCCCCGTATTCACGGTATTGATGCGTTTGTACATTCGCTAAAAAGCTATCTAAACCTTGATTATTAAAGCCCATACGATTAATCAAACATTCTCTTTCGGGAATGCGAAAGAGGCGAGGCTTAGGGTTGCCGTCCTGTGGTTTAGGGGTGACCGTGCCCACTTCGATAAAGCCAAAACCTAAGGTGCCTAGGGCGTCGATAAACTCACCGTTCTTGTCCAAGCCAGCAGCTAAGCCAACGGGATTTAAAAAGGTCAGGCCCATGACTTTTTTAGGCGTTTGTGGCATATCAGCGCTTAGACATTTTTTTAACACCTCAATCTTTGAGAGGTTATTTAACATCGTTAGGGTTTTATGATGCGCCGTTTCTGCATCCATGCGAAATAATAGCGGTCGTATCAGGGGATAAAAGTTGATTGTTGAAAGCATAACAAGACGCCCTAAAAATAATAATTAATCACGATTATAAGGAATCCACGTCCCGTCTCGGAAAATCTCAACGGGCTGATAGTCCATTTTATAGTTGAGCTTTTGACAACCCTCGACCCAATAGCCTAGATAAAGCCAGGGTTTGGCTGCCACTTTACATAAATCCAATTGGCATAAAATACCATAATGCCCCAAACTCGTTTTATCCTCGGGATCGTAAAAGGTATAAACGGCAGATAGCCCGTCATCACTCATATCAATTAGGGAAACCATTTTTAATTGATGGTTGGCATCACGATACTCTAGCAAGGCACTATCCACATAGCTTTGCAGAATAAACTCCTTATAATCCGTACGCATGCTGAGCTCGCTTTGCACCTCACCATGTCGATGTTGTTGGTACTTCTGATACAGTTGAAAATGCGCCTCTTCCCAGCGCAGCGGTAATCGACGGCAATGCAGGTGACGGTTTTTATTGATAATCCGCTTAAAGCGTTTGGATAAGGTGAATCGATTAACATCAATCCTTAGCGACTGACAAGCACGACATTGAGCGCATTGAGGGCGATACACAAAAACACCGCTACGTCTAAAGCCTTGGCGTAGCAAAGGACCGTAATAAGAGGCATTGACCTGATTTGCAGGCACGATAACTTGTGAGCTAGCTTGCTGGTCCGCCAAATAGCTGCACTTAACGGGAGAGGAGAGGTGGAGATTAAAGGACTGCATCATTGTCCTCACCCGCTGATACGGCGCGAATATACTGTCCGTCCAATGAAATGCGTCCGCTTGGCCAATGCACGGGTGCGGCGGCATAGGCTAATTGTTGTAAATAAAATTCGTAATCCGCTCGTGGGATTAAGGTAGCACCGAAGCTACGTAAATACTCAGAGTCCTGTTGACAATCAATCAGTCGAATACCTTGTTGTGCCAAAAAAGGTACTGCATGGCTAAAGGCAATGCGTGAGGCTTGGGAAAGCTTACTAAACATCGATTCGCCGCAAAAAATTTGCCCTAAACTCACCCCATAAAGACCGCCAATCAGCTCACCATCCTGCCACGTTTCGAAGCTATGCGCCATGCCGTGACGATGTAATTCGCTGTAGGCCTCGATAATTTCATCAGAAATCCAACCACCATCAAAATCCTGTTGCCTTGGAATGGCGGCACATGCCTGTATCACCTCTTCAAAACATTGGTTGACCGTCACTTGAATAGCAGCGTAAGCATGCTGTTCCTCACGGCGAATGGCTCTGAGCTGCTTTTTAAAATTCTTTGACAGATGTAGCTCATGAGGTCTTAACACCAGGCGTTCTGTAGGCGCCCACCAGAGTGTGAGCTCCTCCCCGATTGGACTGCAAGGATAGTAGCCCTGATGATAGGCGCGCCACACCAACCGGGCGCTCACTGTTTGACTAACGGCAATTAGACCCTCGGGATCACTTAAGGCAAAGTGGCTCGGGGGCAAATCGCTGTATTCATCAATCAAATAAAGTGGTGCCATCATGCTTATTCGATAACGTAATTAAAAGGCCCAAAATCACCGCTTTCCAAGGCCTGTACATAATGCTCTAAGGTGGTACGAATGCTTCTAAAAGCTAGCTCATCCCAAGGAATATCCTGGATATCAAAGTAGGCGGCCTCCAAGCTTTCAATACCGGGGTCTAGCTGATCGTTATGGGCTTGAGCTAAATAATACAAATGCAATTGATTGGCGCCAGGCACATCAATGATGGTAAATAAATCACCAATCTCAACCTGAGCGCCGGCTTCTTCGAGGGTTTCACGTTTGGCCCCATGGGCAGTGGTTTCAGAAAGCTCCATAAAACCCGCCGGGAAGGTCCATGTGCCATAGCGCGGCTCAATGGCGCGCTTGCAAAGGAGGACTTTGTTGTTATAAATCGGTAGTGCACCAACCACGATCAAGGGATTGCGATAATGCACCGCACCGCATGCTAAACACGCGTCACGTAGCTCATTATCCCCCGGTGGAATAATGCGACTAAGCTCCGCACCACATTGGTTACAAAAGCGCTGCGAAACCGGGTTGGGGAAAAAGAAGGAAGCATCGTGTTTGTGTTGTGTCATGACTCGTTCGATCAATAGGAAAGGGCGTTGTTAATAACAATGATCTTATTATACGGTGATGGCTAGATAAGTACAGGCTTTAGGAAGTGAGCGGTAAATGGCTTATGGCTATGGAGGTAGCTGTGTTTTAAACTGGAAGAGGCTCGAGGCGTTGAGAGCGTGCCGAGCACTGGGAATAGTGAGTCGAGCACTGGGAATAGTGGGCCGAGCACTGGGAATAAGGGCGAAGATTTTGAGGGTGGCAATGTGCATAGTCTTCAAATAAAGTATGGGAGGAATTGCTCCACGCGGCTTTGTACTTGCCCTAATTGACAGACGCGGTTCAATGTTTTACCTTACACAGAGATTATTTTTAGCAATGAGGAAGCTCCTATGAAGTTTAAACGTTCACTACTCGCCTTGGCGGCCGGCTTGGCTTGTTATGCTAGCAGCGCATTGTCTGCCCAAGTGGTTAATCTTTCTTATAACGGTGCACCCGATGCGGAGAAAAATGCGGTGCACGCCTTTGCTGCTGATTTACAGGCACTGGTCAAGGAAAAAACCGGTGGTGCCATTGAGTTGAAGCTTTATCCTAACTCCATGCTAGGTGAGGAAGAGGCGCGTATGGAGCAAACCATGACGACGCCGAGTCTTAATATTGCCTCCTTTGCTGGTGTCTCACCCTTAGTGCCAGAGGTGTATGTTAGCGCCACCCCGTTTATGTTTAAGGACTTTGCTACAGCACGTCAATTCTTTGATGAAGGCA
Source organism: Oligella sp. HMSC05A10 (assembly GCF_001808335.1). Taxonomy (NCBI): domain Bacteria; kingdom Pseudomonadati; phylum Pseudomonadota; class Betaproteobacteria; order Burkholderiales; family Alcaligenaceae; genus Oligella; species Oligella sp. HMSC05A10. The sequence continues at coordinate 17,069 of NZ_KV792954.1, forward strand.
AGTATTGGTCCATGGTATCCGAGGCTTTGGAGCAGCGTTCAGGTCTAAAAATGTTGGCGGTCGTTGAAGAGGGTGGTTTTTTAGCCTTTACCAATAGCAAAAAAGCCATTGCCTCACCGGATGATTTTAAAGGCTTACGTTTCCGTGCCATGGATCCGAGCCAAGTGGCGCTGTATGAGGCCTTTGGTGCGTCCGGTACGCCTATTCCTTGGACGGAAGTATATATGGCTTTAAAAACCGGTGTGGCAGACGGGCAGATGAATCCACCGATGTACATTCTATTAGGTAGCTTGCACGAGGTTCAAAAGTACTTGACCCTGGCCAATATTCAATATTCCGATCAGTTTTTAGTCGGCAATGCAAAAATGATTGAGGCCTGGGATGAGAAAACGCGTAGCGCCTTTATGGAAGCCGTGGCAGAGGCGAATAAAAATGCCCGCCAGCTCAATGAGGCTAAGGTTGAGGAGCGGATTGAAACCCTTGCAAATCATGGCATGGAAGTGATTCGTCCAAACGCTGAGCAGCTAGCGGCGTTCCGAGAAAAATCAGCACCAGCCTATGAGAAATTCTTAGCCGATCAAAAAATCTCGCAGGAGTTTTTGGACGCAGCTAAAAACGACTTAAAATAATCGCCTAGCTTTGCTTTTCATGATGGCCTTTTGATGAGTTCGAGAGGCCATCTTTGATCTACTAGTTTAAATTTAAATAAAATCGTGAGAAGATAGTATGCGCTCATCTCTATGTGAAGGCGTTGCACGCTTAAGCATCGGCGTGGCCACCTTGATGGTGATAATTAATGTCAGTGTGGTCTTATACGGCATCGCCATGCGTTACGTATTTGGCGGAGCACCGATCTGGACCGATGAACTAGCGCGCTATGCCATGATTGCGACCGCCATGTTAGGGATGGCGGGTGTCTGGTTGCGTGGCGAGCATATGCGGATTTCCTTGGCTGAACGATTCCTACCACCTGCAAAAGCACGTTGGGTGGTGCGCTATCAATGGTTTTTGGGTGTCGTGATTGCCTTAGTCGGTGCTTGGCTTTGCTGGCGCTACGCCCAGTCAGTGTCCATGTTCCGTTCGCCAACCTTGGGTGTGAGTCGCACCCTACTGATGCTATCGATGCCGATTGGTTTTGCCTTACTTGCCCTTGGCTTGTTGTTGCGGGGGGCTAAGCCTATGCCACAACAAATAGGAGAGGTCTAATGCTAATCACCATGTTTTTGGTCTTTGTTGTGCATGCATTATTAGGCGTTCCGCTATTTGTGTCACTCTTAGTGACCTCCTTGGTGGGCTTTTGTTTTGTGGATCTGGAGATGGTCGCCAGAGTGATGCCACAACAATTTTTTAATGGCATTAACAGTTTTTCTTTGATGGCCATTCCATTTTTTATCTTGGCAGGTAATTTACTCAATGCCAGTGGCATGACCACACGCATCATGGACGTGGCGCGCTGTTTAGTAGGCCATTGGCGTGGTGGTATGGGGCATGTGAATGTCGTAGGTAGTGTATTTTTTGCCGGGGTTAATGGCTCTGCAGTTGCGGATACTTCAGCCTTGGGTTCGATTTTAGTGCCGGCCATGCGTAAGGACGGTTATTCCACCGCCTTTGCTGCCGGTCTGACAGCTGGCTCCTCACTGATCGGTCCGATTATACCGCCCTCGATTTTTATGATTCTGTATAGTGCACTCACCAATACCTCAGTGGGTTCGCTTTTTTTGGCAGGTGTCGTGCCTGGCTTACTACTCGGCGTGGCTTATATGATTTTAAATGCCATGTATGCCTATAAGCATCATTTACCTGCTTCTGAAAAGTGGGCAGGCTGGTCGGTGTTGCTACGCAGTCTATTGTTTGCCTTACCTGCTTTGGTTGCGCCATTTATTATTGTTGCCGGTATCGTCTTTGGTAAGGTCACGCCCACGGAATCGGGTGCCTTAACAGCCGCCTATGTTGCTGTTTATGGACTATTGAGTCGCTCCTTAACACTGCCAAAATTGCTGAGTGCGGTTATTGAGACGGCGCGTTTAAGCTCGGCCATTTTCCTTATTATTGCGGCTTCAGCCACCGTGAGTTGGTTGCTTTCTTATGTACAAGCACCGGCACAATTTGGTGAGTTGATTGCGCCTTTTATCCATAGTCCAACAACCGTTTTACTATTGATTAGTTTGATCACCTTTGTGACCGGGATGTTTATGGAAGAAGTATCGGCGCTGACATTGTTGACGCCGGTGTTATGGCCTGTTGCCATACAGGCAGGGGTGGATCCAGTGCATTTGGGCTTGGTGATAACTTTTAATATTACGATTGCCCTGATTACGCCGCCCATGGGTGCTTGTGTTTATGTGGCAGCCGCAGTGAGTAAGCTAGATATTCTGGATTTATTTAAAACGATCTGGCCCTTTGTGTTGGTTGCTGTGTTGGTGTTGTTACTGGTGATCTTCTTTCCGGTGTTGGTGTTGTGGCTACCACAAATGCTTGCCTAGGGCGAAGGATTGAAGCCTAGCTAAACGGTCACTCGGGTGTGATGATAAGCGTCGACGAGTGCTTGCTACGCCTATTATCACCCCAAGCCCATCGCCGTGGCCTCTTGCTTTAGTACCTGCGAGGCCTTGTACATCTGCTTCATCGGGAAGCGCATGCTGATATAGTCTTGCCCCGACTCAAGCGGAGGAGGTTCATCCTGTCCCTCAAACGGCTTTAAGGTCAGCATGTTATAAACATAGTCGATGTTTTTCTCCAAATCCGTAGGAATATCATCAAACTGACTCATCAGCGGCACCATGGAGTTTATCTGACTAGCCAAGGCATCAGCTTCCAGTAAAATGCGGTTTAAGCGAATAATATCCATTTGGCGACGGTCAGGTTCACTCATCATGCGGTTTAAACTATCGGTAAACAGTGCAAAGGCATCTTGCATTTTCTTGCGCGATAATTGCATTGCCAGTAGCGTGGGCTCCGTTGGTTCCACCATCCGTTGATCCTTGGGTAGCGCTTGTAATACACGTACATGGGCAATGGTATCGTGCAGATAGTGATAAAGGGCGTCAATGGTATTACTCACATAGCGTGGCAGTTGATCCTTTTCCCACCAAGGCAATAAAAAGCTAAAGAGAAAAGTAATCACCGAAGCAATCGCTGTATCCAACGCCCGTTCACCGACCAACCAGTAAAAGCCTGGGGTCAGGTAGTGGAAACCAATCAAAATATAGACCGTGATAAAGACCGATCCCAGTTTAAAATTATCCTTAATATAGGTATTGCCTAAAATCATGGCGATGAACATCATCGTCAAAATCACAATATCATTGTGCGTAATGGCAAAGAGTCCGATCGTGATCACGCAGCCAATCAAGGTCCCGATAAGGCGCCAGCTCGTGCGCTGCTGGGTCAGGGTAAAGCCCGGACGCATAATCAGTAGTACCGTCACCAGAATCCAGTTACTATGATTGCTAAGATTTTGATAAGTTTCTCCATCAATGGGGGCGAGTAGCGCCAAAGCGGTGCCTAGCTGCACCAACAGCACTGCCGCCGTCACTCGCAGCGAATAGCGTACAATCGGTGAACGCAAGCCGTCTTTAAGCTGATTTACTAGACGCGACAGAGAATAGTCATTGGTCGAACGGAATTGCAATAGGGAGGGACTGATGGTGATTGCTTCCTTAGCGCTCGCTGTGCGTTGCAGACCGGACTGGCGTGGATCCGGTGGACCTTGGAAGTTTTTGACGTAGCGTAGATTATTACTGATTTCCTCCACATTAAAGTGGGTATTTCGAAGGCGTCGATAAATCTGGATCACTAAACCGTAAATTTCGGGGTCCTCTTGTGGCAGATTTTGCGCCCGAAACTGCTCAATTTCAAACTCCAGCGCCCGCAACTCGGCCTTGACACTACTGCGATAGGAGAGCGGTTCATTACGAATCAAATCAGTGGCAGCATGCTGCAGGGTGGTGCTTAAAATGACTAAAGTATCCCGCATAAACAGTAAGGCATCATGCTCGCCTAGCTTTTCTCGAAGAAATTGATAATCCGTATGAGTAGCGACCATATTATCCATAATCGCCACCATCCGATTAAAGATATTCCACAAGCGAGTGCGCTGTTCATAGGAACTGCTTTCATCGGCGCTCGGCAAATGCCGTAAAATCATATCGCGCGCCGCTTGTTGTGCCTCAATCATACGTGAGGTCTGGCTAATCAGTTGATGAAAGCTTTGATCTAAATCCCGCTCCATATCGTATAAACGGGCTCGTGCCAGCATATAATCGGCGGTGGCATAGAGCGCAGTCGCAATAATGAGACGCTGCTCGTATTTTCTAAACACATAGCTGATACTCAGGCTGAAAAACCAATAGCTAGTACAACCCAACAAGGTGAGTACACTATGTATCATTGCCTCATCAAAGGGTTTGACAAAATTATGATTGATTAGCACCGCCAGTAAGGCGGCAAAGCCAATCAACATGCCAGATTTACCGTAGCCGGCCAGAATGGTATAAAAAAACACCAACAGGGTGACGACAATCCAAGAAATCGCAGGATAGGGACCGACTAGGTTCACCAAAAAAGTGCCTGCACTACATAATAGCAAGGTGGATAAAAGCTCATTACTACGTGCTCGTAGACTGTAGGCAGCAGGTGGATCCACAATCGACATGGCCAAGACACCGCTGGCAAAGGCAACTCCATGGGCGTAGTCCTGCAATAAGCCGACAAAGACCACAACGGCCACAAATAAGCCGAAGGCCTTACGTAGTCCGAAGTATAGCTCCGGGCTGTGGATAAATTTATTGAGCGTATCGCTTGCAATATGCACTGCTTCTCACCTGATCATTAGGACTCATAAGACGCTTTATTATAAACTTTTGGGCGCAATCGATTTTCTAAAATTGATGAGATTGCCATTGCGATACTGTTGTTTTATGCATGATTTTTTAAAAAAAATGATGTATTTAGGCGATTGAATTGATTTTTTAATCCTAATGAGCTAATGTTTCTAGTTATGTTTTTTTATCAGAAAAACAACGGACTTATAGACAGAAGATATTCAATTACCCATTGAGTATAGTTGACTAGTTACACACCAAGTCATCGAGCTATATAGCCCTAAGTTTAGAAAAATCTGTCGTTTCTCGCCACAAGCGAATGCGCAGACTCCGTTTCTGACTTTTTTGCATATTTTTAATGCGATGTACAAGCCGCTGAAGGTCTTGTTCGAGCCAATTATCTGTTGTGGGTGGATATCCTCTGTGAGGGTTGAAGCGCTGCGGCGGCTAGTTGACTACGTCAAGCACCACAAGTTCAGTAGGGTAACGTACTGGTTATGAAAGGATCATAAAAATGGAACAATTAACGGGCGCAGAGATAGTAGTTCGTTGTCTGGCCGAACAGGGTGTTAAGCACATCTTCGGTTATCCGGGCGGCGCAGTACTATACATCTATGACGCTATTTTCAGTCAAGAAGATTTTCAGCACATTCTAGTGCGTCATGAGCAAGCCGCAATTCATGCTGCCGATGCTTATTCCCGATCGTCTCATAAAGTTGGTGTAGCCCTGGTGACCAGTGGTCCCGGGCTGACAAATGCCGTGACCGGCCTGGCGACCGCATACATGGACTCGATTCCGATGGTGGTTATCAGTGGTCAGGTCGGCACTAAAATGATTGGTGAAGACGCCTTCCAAGAGTGTGATGCCGTGGGGATCACGCGTCCCTGCGTAAAGCATAATTTCCTAGTACGTGATGTCAAAGATTTGGCCGACACCATGCGTAAGGCCTTCCATATTGCTTCGACCGGTCGTCCCGGTCCGGTATTGGTGGATATTCCCAAGGATATTACCGTTGATACGTGTCGCTATGCACCACCCAAGGGGGAGGTGAGAATGCGCTCGTACAATCCAGTGGTTAAGGGGCATCAGGGGCAAATTAAAAAGGCCATTACCGCATTGCGCGCTGCCTCTCGACCGATGGTGTATGCCGGCGGTGGGGTGATTTTATCCAATGCGGCCGAGGAGCTGCGAGAGTTTGTTGATTTATTAGGAGCACCCTGCACCACTACCCTTATGGCCTTAGGCGGTCTTAATGCGAGTCATCCTAATTATGTCGGGATGCCGGGGATGCATGGTACCTATGAGGCCAATATGTCCATGCAAAACAGCGATGTGCTGATTTGTGTGGGTGCGCGTTTTGATGACCGCGTGGTTGCCAATCCTAAGCATTTTGGTCAGGTGCCACGTAAGGTGATTCATATTGACGTGGATCCATCTTCAATTTCTAAGCGTGTACGTGCGGACTTGCCAATTGTGGGTAATGTCAAAGACGTGCTGCAGGAGATGAACGCTCAGCTCCGCGCATTGCGAGATAATCCAGACAAGCCAGCTAAAAATATTGAGGCTTGGTGGCAGCAGATTAATGAGTGGCGTGAGCGTAAGTGCTTAGCTTATACACAGTCAGATGATGTGATTAAGCCTCAATTTGTGGTTGAAAAGCTATGGGAAGTGACTGGTGGCGAGGCCTTTGTTACTTCTGATGTAGGGCAGCACCAGATGTTTGCTGCGCAGTACTATGGCTTTGAAAAGCCGCGTCGTTGGTTAAATTCTGGCGGCTTGGGTACGATGGGCGTGGGCTTACCTTATGCCATGGGTGCGCAAATGGCAAATCCTGACGGGATGTTTGCTTGCATTACCGGTGAAGGCTCGATTCAGATGAATATTCAGGAGCTCGCCACGTGTAAGCAGTACGGTTTTACCCCGAAAATCATTTGTTTAAATAACCGTTATCTCGGTATGGTCAGGCAGTGGCAAGAGCTTGATTATGAGTCACGCTATTCCGAGTCCTATATGGATTCATTGCCCGACTTTGTGAAGTTAGCAGAGAGCTATGGTCATGTGGGGATTCAAGTGACCAAGGTGGCGGATGTGGAGCCGGCCTTGCGTGAGGCCTTTTTCGGTGCACACAAGGATCGTTTAGTGTTCCTTGATTTTATGACTGACCGTGAAACTAACGTTTGGCCGATGGTTAAAGCCGGTAAGGGCTTAACTGAAATGCTAATCGACGGCATTGATGTATAGGGGAAGGGCAAATGAAACACGTTATTTCGATTTTATTGGAAAACGAACCCGGTGCCTTATCTCGTGTGGTCGGCTTGTTCTCTGCTCGCGGCTACAATATTGAGACGCTCACCGTAGCGCCCACTGAGGACCTCAGCTTGTCACGTATGACCATTATGACCAACGGTTCGGATGATGTGATTGAGCAAATTACGAAGCATTTAAATCGCTTGGTGGATGTGGTCAAGGTGGTTGATTTGACCGAAGCACCGATGGTAGAACGCGAGTTGATGTTGATTAAGGTACGCGCTGTAGGCAAGGAGCGTGAAGAGGCTACACGCCTTAGCGATATCTTCCGCGGTCGTATCGTTGATGTCACCGACAAGACCATGACCATTGAAGTCACCGGTGTGCAGGAAAAAATTGATGCCTTTATCGAGGCAGTAGAGCCAGGGATGATTTTAGAGGCCGTGCGGAGCGGAGTGACTGGCGTAGGGCGCGGTAATCGTATTTTAAAAGTTTAATTTTTAAAAATAACGCAGTAATAGATTAATTTTATAGAGGAAGTTATGAAAGTTTTTTACGACAAAGATTGTGATTTATCCCTAATCAAGGGCAAGCAAGTAGCGATCATCGGTTACGGTTCTCAGGGTCATGCGCATGCGCTTAACTTACACGAATCCGGTGTGAATGTGACCGTTGGTTTACGTAAAAACGGTGCGTCTTGGAAAAAGGCTGAAAACGCTGGCTTAAAAGTTGCTGAAGTGGCTGATGCGGTTAAAGACGCTGACGTTGTGATGATTTTATTGCCGGATGAAAACATTGCCGAGGTTTACAAAAACCAGGTTGAGGCCAATATGAAGGCTGGCGCTGCCTTAGCCTTTGCTCATGGTTTTAACGTTCACTACGGTCAGGTCGTGCCGCGTGATGATATCGACGTGATCATGGTTGCGCCTAAGGCACCAGGTCACACAGTGCGTAATACCTACCAAAATGGTGGTGGTGTACCTCATTTAGTGGCTGTTTACCAAGACGTATCTGGCGCTGCCCGTGATGTTGCGCTTTCATACGCGAGCGCTAACGGCGGTGGTCGTGCCGGTATTATTGAAACGAGCTTCCGTGAAGAGACTGAAACTGACTTATTCGGTGAGCAGGCCGTACTTTGCGGTGGTGCCGTTGAGTTAATCAAGGCCGGTTTCGAGACCCTAGTTGAAGCGGGTTATGCACCTGAAATGGCGTACTTCGAGTGCTTGCATGAGTTAAAGCTTATCGTTGATTTAATCTACGAGGGCGGTATTGCCAATATGAACTACTCTATCTCGAATAACGCTGAGTACGGTGAGTATGTGACAGGTCCTCGTGTTGTGACTGAAGCAACTAAGCAAGCAATGCGCGAGTGCTTACATGACATTCAGACCGGTGAGTATGCTAAGAGCTTTATTCTTGAACACGCAGCCGGTGCGCCTACCTTAACCTCTCGTCGTCGTATTAACGCAGAGTCTCAAATCGAGAAAGTCGGCGCTGAATTGCGTGCCATGATGCCTTGGATTGCAGCGAATAAACTAGTTGACCAAAGCAAAAACTAAGCCGGTGCGCTTTACTGTCTTAGGAACCGGTAGCGCTTCGCAGCTACCGGTTTACAACTGTCGCTGCCTCGCTTGTGAGCGAGCAAGGGCAGATAGTCGTTTGATTAGACGTCCCGCCAGTGCCATGTTGCAAATCGGTCGGGACGTTTATTTATTTGATAGCGGGCTGATGGATTTACGGGAGCGTTTTCCCATGCCGGCAGCCGATGAGGTGGAAGCACCACGTCTCACAGCGATATTTCAAACCCATTATCATGCCGATCATGCGCAAGGCTTGTTAAGTCTGCGTTGGGGTGAGGGTATGTCGCTACCAGTCTATGGGCCGGATGATGCGGTCGGCTTTGCTGATCTGTATAAACACCCCGGCATCCTTGATTTTTCCCATACCTTAGCGCCTTTTCAGTGCCTGACCCTAGTGGATAATGACACGGGCAGCGTCACTGTCACGGCCTTGCCCCTAGAGCATTCGAGACCAACCTTAGGCTATTTAATTGAGGTATCTAAAGGCAAAGCCATTGCCTATTTAACCGATACCAAAGGCTTGTCACCGGAAGTGCTAGCTTTATTGCGTGCCAAGGCAGTGGACTATGTACTTGTAGATTGTACCTACCCGCCCGGTGTGAAGGCGAAAGGGCATCATCATCTACATGAGGCCTTGGCCTTGGTGCCCCAAATACCAGCAAAGGCTTTTTACTTAACCCATATCGATCATAGCTTAGAGACGTATTTGATCCGGCATCCCGAGCAATTACCGACCGGTGTGCAACTTGCTCAAGATGGGATGTGTTTTGATTTAAGTGTCGCGTAGCTTTTCTAGCAAATAGCCTATGTGCTCCCTCCGCACTTTTTAAGCTCTGGCATTAGCATAGCGTCAATTCCTTTTTTACATCATCACTTATGCCTGTGGTTCATTCACAGTGACCACCCTTGTGCTTGCGCATGTTGTTGTACAAAGACACGGCATACAGAAAGTGATGCTCTATTTGAGCTTGATCAATCCTTTCTGCAAATGATATTGACAATGATTCTCATTAGTATTAAATAGTTAACTAAATTAAGCGATTAGCTAAGTTAGTTTTTCATTTCAAATCAGATTTTAAGCTTGTGATGATGTCAGAAAATCACTCAGTAGATGAGGCAACTCTCAGCCTAGACGAGTTGCCGTGCAATGTAAAAGCAGTGATTGCACATGTACGTGGCGAGGGTGCTTTACAGCAAAAATTCCTAGATATGGGCTTTATTCCAGGCGTTGAGATTGAGAAGGTACGCTCCGCACCATTACTTGATCCAATTCAAGTGCAGGTGCTTGGATGCTACGTATCCATGCGTCGTCAAGAGGCAAAGATGTTAGAGGTTAGACGAGTAGCACCATGATTAAAGTAGCCATTGCGGGTCAGCCTAATTGCGGTAAATCGACTATTTTTACCATGATGAGTGGGGTCAAGCAGTATGTGGCTAATTACCCCGGTGTGACGGTTGAGAAAAAAGCACGGTACTGCGCCATGCAGGGCAGACCATTGAGTTGGTCGACCTCCCGGGCACCTATTCCTTTAGCGCCTTCTCTGCTGAAGAGCAGGCGGCTATTGGCTATATCGTTGATGAAGATCCTGACATCATTATCAATGTGGTTGATGCGTCGAGTATTCAGCGTAGTCTATATCTGAGCTATCAGTTACTCGAAATTGGCAAGCCCGTGATTGTAGTACTCAACATGATGGACGTGGCTAAGCGTCGGGGCATGCAGATAGATATTGATGCCTTGGCGGCGGAGTTTAAGGTGCCGGTGATTGAGGCGGTGGCGTCAAAGCAGATTGGTAGAGAGGAAATTCTAGCGGCGATTAGTGACATTTCTGAAGCGCAGTCACTGGCGCAGTCGCCACCCCAAGCGTACCAATTATTTTATCCAGAGTTAGAGGTAGCCATTGATACACTGGCACAGCGTATTGCCTCAGAAATCGAGGCGAGCATTGCCCCACGGTGGTTTGCGCTTAAACTCTTAGAGGGTAATGCCGTCGTACAAGCCAAGCTGCTAGCCATTGCCCCGGCCTTGGCTGAAGCGATTGCAACTGTGAAACAAGGTTTAGCGCAACAGCACCCTGAGCTTGATGCGGTATCCAGTATTGCCGCTACCCGTCATGCTGCAGCCAGTGCCTTATGTCACAACATTGTGCGCCTGCCAGCGAAGTCATCAACCTCACTCACTGCCCTGATCGATAAGGTCGTGCTAAATCGTTACTTGTCTTTTGTCGTTTTGGCTTTGGTGGTATATGGTACCTACGAGCTGTCGATTGTGAAAGGCTATGAGCTGACCAATTATACCTGGCCCTATTTAGCAAAAGCGAAGAACTTTATTGTGAGCTTATTACCTGCGCCACAGTTGATTGAGGTGCCACTCATTGCCGAGTTTGTGGTGTGGTTGGTGAATAGTGCCTTAGCGCTTTTGAACTATGTGCCCATCTTCCTGATTTTATTTTCTATTATTGCGATTCTAGAGGATACGGGCTATATGCCTAGAATCGCCTTTGTCTTGGACCGCGTATTTAATCGCTATGGTCTACATGGTCAATCGACCTTGCCGTTGGTGTTAGGTGGAGCCTTTGTCGGCGGCTGTGCCGTGCCCGGTATTATGGCCACCAAAGGAATTGCTGATGAACGGGCGCGCATTGCCACCATCATGACTGTTCCCTACATGAACTGCTTAGCCAAAGTGCCGTTTTATACCTTATTGTTGGGGGCGTTTTTTGCCTCATCCATGTCATTGATGATGTTTTTTATTTCTACAGTGACTTTCTTTATTGCACTCAGCGTGGCCAGAGTATTGACCATGACGGTGCTTAAAAATCGCGCCAGCAAGCCCTTTATGATGGAGTTGCCACCTTATCATTTGCCAACGGTTAAGGGCGTCTTATTGCGTGCGGTGCAGCGCGTGTGGATGTACATCTATAAGGTCGGCACCATTGTGATGGCGGTGGCTGTCGTACTTTTTGTGCTATTGCAATTTCCGGGGGTACCAGCAGCGACTAAAGCTGCGTTTGAGCAACGTGCTACAACCATGGTTGAGGACTTTAAAGCGAGTGTACAAAACTCACCTTATGCTGAATCGTTGCACAGTAAGGAAACGATTTATCAACTGGTGAATTTACACAATCAATACCGTTCCGAGCGGATGGTGGCGGCCAGTTCAGCGGATAGGGTAAAAGCGCTGGATACACGCTTTGAACAAACATACCCTGAGTTGTTTAGATTTGTGAAACCTACTAATAACGATGAGCGTGCCGTTAATCGGGCCTTGCGTCAATTAGCACAAAAGTCGCAGTTATTACAAAACGAAATTAAAAACGAGCGTATTGAGAATTCCTTACTCGGTAGCGTCAGTCGCTTTATTGAACCGGCGACACAATGGGCGGGCTTTGACTGGCGTATTAACGTGGCGTTCTTAAGCTCTTTTGCTGCACGTGAAAGTGCCGTAGCCACCATTGGTTCGATGTATGAGCAAGGTCAGGGTGATCGTCCTGAAGAAGCTTTCGCTAGTGCAGAAACGGGTTATACCGCACTGCATGCAGTGGCGATGTTGATCTTTATGATTTTTACGCCGCCCTGCATTGCCTCGATGGTGGTACTAAAGCTTAATGTGCAGTCCTACAAATTGATGCTGTTGGCGATTGCGCTGCCTTTTGGTCTCGGTTTGTTATTTGCTTCTGCTTTCTTTACCTTAGCAACGCATTTTGCCTGGGATGGGCTGCATACCATGGTGTATTTCTATTTCACGGTGGTGGCCATTACCTTAGTTTTAGGGTTTTTTAGGGGTTCCGCTGTTTTGCCTGAAACGAGTGGTGGGCAGGCGAGCTATCACTATCGCTAATGGTGTTAGGGAGCGTAGTGTGCAAGTAGCATTTGATTCCTGTTTGTTTTAACTAATCTTAAAGGTGTTCTGATGAAAAAATTCTTAATGATCGCATTATGTTTAGCCTTGGCGCCCAGTGCCTTTGCCCATACTGCCTTAATGTCTTGCTTTGATGAGGGCGATGGCACCATTACATGCGAGGGTGGTTTTAGTGACGGTAGTAGCGCCAGTGGTGTGAATTTCTACGTTGAGCAAGATGGCCAAAAAATTCACAGCCTGACTTTTGATGAGTTGAATAGTGTCAACTTTAAAAAACCCGAGGGTGAGTATAAAGCCGTGTTTGATGCTGGTGATGGTCATCGTATCCAGCTAAATGGCAGTGAGATTAATTAAGCGAAGCGAGGATTATTTATGAAGAAATTTTTCACCTTAAGTGCTTTGATGTTTGCCTTAGGTATGGGCTCGGCCAATGCGCATTTTCAAATGCTTTACACACCGGAGTCTGCTTTAAATCAGGGTCAAACCATTCCCATGAAGCTTGTGTTTGCTCACCCATTTGAAGATTCACACACCATGGATATGAAAAAGCCAGCGTCTTTTTATGTGGTTCACAAAGAAAGGCAAAAGGATCTGCTAGCTGAGCTTAAATCCATTGAGTGGACGGGTAATGAGAATAAAGGCCAAGCCTTTGAATTAGATTACAAAGCACGTTCCATGGGCGATCACATGTTTGTCTTAACCCCGGCGCCTTATTTTGAAGAAAACGAGGACGCATACATTCAGCAAATCACCAAGCTCATCGTCAATGTGGCCGGTATGCCCACCGATTGGGATAGTGAATTAGGTCTGAAGGCTGAAATTGTGCCATTAACCAAGCCTTATGCCGTGTGGGAGCATGGTAGCTTTAGCGGTGTGGTGATGAGCGAGGGTAAGCCAGTGCCATTTGCTGAGATTGAAGTGGAATACCTCAATACGGATGTGGATGTGAAGGCAAACAAAACCGGCCCCCTAAAATATAAAGCACCACAAGATAGCTTTGTGACCCTTGTGCTCAAAGCCGATAGTCAGGGCGTCTTTAATTTTGCCATTCCTAAAGCGGGTTGGTGGGGTTTTGCCGCCCTGGGCGTAGGTCCTGATGACAGCTATGAAGGCAAGGAACTAAGCCAAGATGCGGTGATTTGGGTTCAGGCTAAAGCCATGACACAAGAGTAAATTAAGATGATGGATTTAATTATTATTGGCGCCGTGTTTGCGCTTGCTAGCTGGTATATCTATCATAAGCTCGTTAAGAAAAAGGGTTGCAGCGGTTGCGCTTCATCTAAGGGTTGCGCTGCTGCTCAGCACCAAAAGCAAGCCATGATGAAAAAGCAACGATTGCCAGAAGTGGATCAGAGCAAATAAGTCCGCATAGCGCAGGGCTACTTTAATAGTTAACACAGCGCTTTTACTATAGGCGCTGTTAGCAAGAAAAATCCCGAGCAATTAAGCGTGGGTGCTAATTTGCTCGGGACGATGTTGCTTTAGCGCTGTGAGGGCTTTAACTTATAATCCAAAGGCACGGAAACGATCGGCCTCATCCATATAGTCTTTAGCCGCTGCAGGCGTCTCGATGCTACCAAAAGGCATTTGTGCTGTTAACACCCAGTTGCTAGGAATATCCCAGCGCTCAGCGACGGCGGCATCGATGAGGGGGTTATAGTGCTGTAGAGAAGCGCCGATATCGTGCTCGGCAAGCGCCATCCATACGGCATATTGAGCGATGGCGGTCGAATGCTCAGACCAAATTGGGAACTTGTCCGCATAGAGTGGGAACTGCTCTTGCAATGCCTTAATCGGCTCCTGATCTTCATAAAATAATACGGTACCACGCGCAGCTTTAAAGGCATCCATTTTTGCATTGGTGGCTTCAAAACTATCCGCTGGCACGATTTCACGCAATGTCTCACGTGTCATATCCCATAAGGCCTCATGTTCATCCCCAAACAGCACCACCACACGAGAACTTTGTGAGTTAAAAGAGGAAGGGCTCTCACTAACAATTTTTTTTATGAGTTCGTAAAGCTCGGCATGAGAATGGTCGATGTCTTTGCCAAGGTGATAAATAGAACGACGCTTTTTAGCTAAATCATGTAATTTCATTGTTTCTCCAACATTAGAATGGCTGACGACCTCGACTGCTTCAGGGGAGGTGGTGATAATAACTAATAACTAGACGCTCATGTGCGCCTGTAAAAAATTTACTGACTAGTCATATATTACTTGATTGCTGCAAGGCGGTCTAATCAATTCATCTAAATGAGTTGATAGCCAATCTTAATCTTAGCCGTATTGAAAAAAAGCATGTGGTTCAAGGTGGCTTAGCGACTACCCAAGGGCGTCTGCATGTTACCATGGAGGGTGATGAATTAATTGATTAAATTTACTTGTATAGGTACCTTGGTGAGCAATCAGTTACAACAAAAGAATCAAGCAAAAAAGCGCCCGTTACTCGCAAGAGAGGGTTGGCCTTTTATTGCCCTCGCATTGATTCTAACGATTATTGCAGCTTTTATTAATAGCTGGCTAGGTTTAGCATTGGCCCTAGTGGCGATATTTGTTATCCAGTTTTTTAGAGATCCGAGTCGTCAGGCACCGTCCGGCGATAGCTTGGTGCTGTCTCCAGCTGACGGTCGTATTGTGGCTGTTGAGGAAGTGCACGATCCTTATGCCGATCGTCGAGCACTTAAAATCAGTGTGTTTATGAATGTGTTTAATGTGCATTCCAATCAGATGCCGGTCAGTGGACGGATTCATAAGGTCGAGTACCATCCGGGGAAATTTGTTAATGCTGATTTGGATAAGGCTTCGGTAGAAAATGAGCGTAATGCCATTGTGATTGAGCGCGCCGATGGGCAGTTAGTCACTTCGGTGCAAGTGGCCGGTTTAGTGGCACGACGCATTTTATGTTATGTGACGGAGGGGCAGGCGCTGCAGGCAGCGGATCGTTACGGCTTTATTCGTTTTGGTTCGCGCGTGGACGTGTATTTACCCTTGCAGGCTAAGCCACTTGTCGCTATCGGTGATAGGGTTTCGCATACAACGACGGTATTAGCCGAATTGGAGTCATGATGACAGAGGATCAACGAGCGAGCGCTGAGGCTGCAGAGACAGGGGTTTCACAGGCCAATGAGGACTTAGCTAGTCCTGAGACGCTCAGTCAGGACGATGGTGCAGAGCCCTTATTGATTAATGCAAAGCCGGTGCCTAAGCGAGGTATTTATTTATTGCCGAATGCGATCACCACGGCTAATTTATTTGCTGGCTTTTTTGCGGTGATGCAAGCCATGAATCATCGCTTTGAATGGGCTGCCTTAGCGATTTTTGCCGCCATGGTGATGGATGGGATGGATGGTCGTATTGCACGTTTAACCAAAACCCAATCATCCTTTGGTGAGCAGTATGATTCCATGGCCGATATGGTGTCTTTCGGCATGGCCCCAGCTTTGGTGATGTATACCTACACCCTAAATGATTTGGGTCGTTGGGGTTGGTTAGCTGCCTTTGTGTATGTGGCCGGTGCTGCTCTGCGTTTAGCGCGTTTTAACAGCAATATTAATATTGTTGATAGTCGTTACTTTCAGGGTTTACCGAGTCCTGCGGCGGCGGCCTTAACCGCCGGTTTTGTCTGGTTGTCGGTGGATAATCGCTTACCCATCTCGGATCCGCATGCGTGGGTTGCTTTTGTGATCACGGTGTATGCAGGCTTGACCATGATTTCCAATGCGCCGTTTTTTAGTGGCAAATCAGGTCTCTTTATGGAGAAAAAATCACCGGCGCTATTGATGACGCTGTTGGTGTTGTTATTTGCCTTGTTGATGCTTAATGCACCATTGGTCATCACCGTTGTCTTTTTATCCTATACCCTATCAGGTTGGGTGATTATGCTGCTACGCTGGCGCAAGGCTAGGCGCTTACGCAGCTTGAGAAAGACCGAGTAGTTAACTCATAAAATTATAAAAACGCCCGCGGTACCATAAATGGTCGCGGGCGTGGTGCTATTAGCATTCGACAAAGAAGCAATCGCGATCAAAGCGGGGATCCGGTCCGGTATGCCAATGCGTCATCTGCTGACCATCTTTGCCCATATAAATATGCAGCAGCTTATTCCAGTGGTTAACCTCCTTGTAGCGATAGCTCCAAATCTGCTCACGCTTTTCGCCTAAGCCAAGGGTCTCGATTTCCGCTGGTGGACCGAATTCGCATAGTACCGCTTGGGCAGACCACTGACCACGGTCTAGCTTTTTAAAGTTTTGTGAAGTGAGTACCGAATAAACAGAACCGATTAAATAGCCCTCAGCATTGACATCAGCACCGTACACATATTGCCCGTTAGGCTGTTGTGACCAAAGCAAACGTTGACCGCCATCGGCACGCTCGCACTGATGAGTAGCTTGTCCCATAATGCTCAAAGCCTCAGGTAGTGGAGCATTTGCCGGCACATCACGATAGCTGGCGCAAGCACTAAGCACGCCGGCTAAGGCAAGCAAAAATGCGGGTCGATAAAGGGCATGGAGGGCACGCGGTTGGGCTTTTTGCGGCTTATTTATCACAGATTGCATTATTTTCTCTCAAGTGGTGATTTTAAACACAACTTAAATGGTAAAAGGGAGTATAATTAGCGATTAACTTATAAATTAGTGACAGTTAGGTAGCGACTGGCTAGCTTTAGTTTAGCAGATGATCGGCGCGACTAGCATGCGAGCTTTATCATCAGTCGCCGTAAAACCACCCACTTCAAGGGGTGGATATAAGGCGATAAAGTTGCTACAATCAATCAGTTGTTAATTCAAACCATCTACAAAAAACAGCTAAGACAAGTATAGTATAAATTGCGAGTACGCAGTGTTTTGGCTAGTAGATGGTATTCCACACACACTCTCAAACTAGCTCGTGTCAACAGACAATCTTAACGGTAGGGTTAGTTTGAAATAAGAATCTTAGATGCAAGGTGTGAATTGCAAGGCGGTAGCCACCTCTAAGATTTGCGGTCGGGCTTGACCGTCTAGTTGTAGGAATCCCATCCCTTTAGGGAGGGGAGGAAGTCAAAAGTTAGGGTTTAATTGATTATGTTCACGTTGGCGCTCTATCCGTGTCAACGCATGTTTTAAGGATATATAGTATGTCAGTTGCAGATATTGATAAAGCAAAAATTGTTTCAGAATTCGCTCGCAAAGAGGGCGATACCGGTTCACCTGAAGTACAGATCGCTTTGCTTACCGCTCGTATTAACGAGTTAGGTTCTCACTTCAAGGAGCACGCCAAGGATCACCACTCACGTCGCGGTTTATTACGTATGGTTAGCCGTCGTCGTAAGTTACTAGACTACTTAAAAAGAACTAACGCTAACGCTTACCGTGATTTAATTGTTAAATTAGGCTTACGTAAGTAATTGACGGGTCTTTAGAAGTAGAGATTCATAGCCGTGCACAGATGGTTTCTGCTGCACGGCTTTTTATTGTTAGTCCGACAAGCGTTATAGAACCGTGGTATCGCTTGAGATTTCGGACAAAATTGTAGATTAAGGAATCCACATGTTTAATAAATTTACTCAGTCTTTTCAGTATGGTGAGCATACTGTTACCCTAGAAACCGGCGAGATTGCGCGTCAGGCGACGGGTGCTGTGTTAGCTTCGATGGGCGATACAGTTGTGTTAGCGACCGTGGTTGCCGCTAAGGATGCTAAGCCAGGCCAGGATTTTTTCCCACTGACCGTGGACTATATTGAAAAGGCCTACGCCGCCGGTATGATTCCCGGCGGTTTCTTTAAGCGTGAAGCTAAGCCTTCCGAAAAGGAAACCCTTACTTCTCGTTTAATTGACCGTCCTTTGCGTCCCTTATTCCCTGAGGGTTTTTATAATGAAGTGCAAGTGATTGTGCATGTGTTATCGGTGGATCCGGAGATTGATCCCGATATTATTGCCATGATTGCAAGTTCAGCGGCGGTAGCGATTGCTGGTATTCCATTTGATGGTCCTATCGGCGCGGCACGTGTGGGTTATATTGATGGCAATTACGTGCTGAATCCGAGCCCTAGCCAATTAGAAAAATCGCAGATGGATTTAGTGGTAGCGGGTACAGAAGCTGCGGTGTTGATGGTTGAGTCCGAGGCTAAGCAGCTATCCGAAGAGGTGATGCTAGGCGGTGTGGTGTTTGGTCATGAGCAAATGCAAGCCGCGATCAATGCGATTAATGAGCTAGTAGAAAAAGCAGGTAAGCCTGCTTGGGATTGGCAGCCAGCCCCTAAAAATGAAGCCCTAGTAGCTCAAATTAAAGCGGCAGCACAAGAGGGTCTTCAGGCGGCTTATAAAGTGCGTGAAAAGCAAGCGCGTAGTACGCAAATCAAGCAAATCCATACAGCGGTGCAGGAGCAGTTAGCCGCTGCTGCCGCTGACAAAGGCGAAGAGCTTGACGCGGTTGAGGTTGAAAATATTCTTTTCTCGCTAGAGTCTGAGATTGTGCGTAGTCAAATCCTTAACGGTGAGCCGCGTATTGACGGCCGTGATACCCGCACCGTCCGTCCTATTTCGATTCGTTTAGGTGTGTTGCCTCGGACCCATGGTAGCGTTTTATTTACGCGCGGTGAAACACAGGCTATCGTGGTGGCGACCCTTGGGACCAAGCAGGATGAGCAAATCATTGATTCGGTGATGGGTGAGGGACGTGAACGCTTCATGTTGCATTACAACTTCCCACCGTTTTCTACCGGTGAAACCGGTCGCGTAGGTTCGCCTAAGCGTCGCGAAATCGGTCATGGTCGTTTGGCAAAGCGTGCCTTAGTTGCCACCTTGCCTAAGCACGATGATTTCCAGTACACCATTCGTTTGGTGTCTGAGATTACGGAGTCTAACGGTTCTTCCTCAATGGCTTCCGTATGTGGCGGTAGCTTGGCCTTGATGGATGCGGGCGTACCGGTGCAGGATCACGTCGCAGGCGTGGCGATGGGTCTTATCAAAGAGGATAATAAATTCGCCGTGTTGACTGATATTCTGGGTGATGAGGATCACTTAGGCGATATGGACTTTAAAGTCGCAGGTACCAAAGCGGGTATTACTGCCTTACAGATGGATATTAAGATCCAAGGCATTACCAAAGAAATTATGCAGGCTGCGTTGGCTCAGGCCAAAGAGGGTCGTATGCATATCTTGGGTAAGATGGAAGAAGCGATTTCCGGTTCGCGTAGCGAGCTTTCCAGCTTTGCGCCACGTATGTTGACGGTTAAAATCAACCCTGAAAAAATCCGTGATGTGATTGGTAAGGGTGGTGCGACGATTCGCGCGCTAACCGAGGAAACAGGTAGCCAAATCGATATCAGTGATGACGGTCTAGTGACAATTTCTAGTGCCGATTTAGATAAGGCAAAAGAGGCAGAGCGTCGTATTCTTGAGATTACCGCTGAGGTTGAGGTAAATCAGGTGTATGAGGGTACGGTGCAGCGCATGCTAGATTTTGGTGCGATTGTACAAATCCTACCGGGTCGCGATGGTTTACTGCATATTTCTGAAATCGCTAATTACCGCATTAATGATATTAATGAGGTACTTAAAGTGGGTCAGAAGCTACGCGTTAAGGTGATCGAAGCGGATGATCGCGGTCGTATCCGTTTATCGGTGAAGGCCTTAGGCGGGATTGAAAACGAAGAAAACCTACTGGGTGAGGTTGATACGCCTGCAGCAGAGTAAGTGAGGCGGCAAGTAGCGGCGTGTGTTAAAACCCACAAATTTCTTATGATTGTGGGTTTTAACTAACAAATTTGATTTTTTACTTGTCATCTACTTGCATTAATCTCAAAACCCTGTATAATTTATTGCTTAGCCAGTCGGGGCATAGCGCAGTCTGGTAGCGCATCTGGTTTGGGACCAGAGGGTCGTAGGTTCGAATCCTACTGTCCCGACCACTATTTATCAGTAGATAGTAGTGGTAGCAATTAGCCGTAATCCATTGTGATTGACGGCTTTTTTGTTGTCTAAAATAATGTGCTATGGTGGCGTGTGACGTCCCTTAGGCTGAGTACTACAGCGCCACCTGTTCAGCCCTAGCCCACAAGCGCGTCACTAAACCCTGCCAATCCTCGTAGTTCTGCGAGACTATCCATGCTGCTACTTCCTCAGCCACCGGTGGAAACACGGCCCGTGGTGGATTAGCTTGCATGAGCCATTGGCGTAAGGCGGTGGTCTCAAACTCAGTAAATACAACAGCCCGATTTAAATCTTCTAAAATTTTGCCATTAGAAAACTGCTCGACTTGCTTGGCTAAGGCCTTGGTATATATTTTTTTTCCTAGTACCATGGCTTCGCTGCAAAGACCGAATCCAGTATTACAAATCACCCCGGCGCAGGCGGCGAGATCCTGCGGAAAGTGTTCGCGACTTAGGGGTTTGACTAGGATATTTTTGTCTTGCACCGTGGTGTCACCTTGGCGATAGACGATAAAGCGCTGTTCAGGGATTTGTTGCAACCACTGAATCACCTGTGCCGTATCCTCAAAGGGCAGGTACACCAGGATAAAGTCTTCTTCACGCGTGGCTTGCTCATGGTTCATGGCAATCAGCGGAGGTACGATAGGCGCATCATAGGGCGCCCAATGCACACCGATATAGTGCTTAGCTGGGGCAAAGCTTTTGAGTGCTTGAGCCAGTAGCGGTGATTTTTCCGTGCCGGGAATGGCATGACATAAAGCGTATTGATGGGCTAGGCCGATGGCAGGTACGCCACGTAGCTTGGCGGCCCATGCGCTAACCGGTTCAAAGTCCGTCAACACCAAATCATAGTCCTTGACATTTAAGGCGCTGACATCCTTTATAAAGCGTAGCGGACGGGCATCACTGATGGTTTTAAACCAATTGACGGCACCCTGCTTGGTATAAAATGAAAAGCCCTGAAAGGCTCGGTAATCACCAAACATGGCCATATCAAAATAGGCATTGGCTGGGCGACCACTAAACACAAAATCTACTTTGCAACCGGCTGCTTGTAGCGCCGGTAACATCACACGGGCGCGGGTGATATGACCATTGCCCGTGCCTTGTACACCATAAAGAATTCGCACTAATAAAACTCAATCAAATTAAATCGCCATGATGGTTAAGGCGGACCAAGCGCTAGCTAAACCTAAGACCATACCAGCCACAATATCACCTGGGTAGTGGACGCCTAAAATCACACGCGATAGCCCTACCAAGGTAGCAAATGCATAGGCTGGCACGGCTAAGAAGGGGTATAAAGCCACAATAGTCGTCGCAAAGACAAAGGCTGCCGCCGTATGCCCGGAAGGGAAACTGAATTTATCCGACGGGGTGACTAGACTGACCACATCAACGATTTTGTAGCAGGGGCGGTCACGCTTAATGCTATTTTTAAGCACATAGTAAATCGGTAATTCAAAGCTATAAGCTAGTACGCCTGCATAGAACAGCTGCTTACCTTCAGGACCGGCCCAAATCCACATGGCCATCCCGAGTATGGCATACAATGGGCCATTACCAAGTGTCGAGAGGAGTTGACTTAAGATCGCAATATACTTTTTGCGGTTATAAGCTGATAAGCGGAAAAATAAGCGTGTATCAGTTGCACCTAAGCGCGCGAGCGTACTTGCTTTCATGGAAGACTCCTGTCATTTACAGACGATTCCCTAGTTATCAAGATAATAGTAACAGTCTGTAATGACAGCTTTATGACAGCTAATATCGCTCAGTGCGCCTGCGCTCCTTTAGTCCTCAACCTGGCCGTGGTACTTGGTTTTACCGTCATCGCCATTTCTAAAGCGCACCTCCTCGGGGTAGGGGTAGAAGTCATCCATCTGACCGTTTTGGATACGCTCCTTCTTGCCTTGCCAGAAAGCCGAGGTTAAGAGCTCACTATGATGCTGCATAAAGGTTTTGCGCACCACTGGATCGCCTAATAAAAAGGCGCCAAACTCCTCGGGGAACACATCGTATTTGTCCACCGGATACCAGACCTCACCCGACATTTCCAGTTCCGGATAGGGGGCAGGCGGGATATCGCGGAAATGGCAGTCGGTCATATATTCGATTTCATCGTAGTCATAGAAAATCACGCGACCAAAACGGGTTAGGCCGAAGTTCTTAAAGAGCATATCACCGGGGAAGATATTAGCCGAAGCAAGCTCTTTTAAGGCATTGCCATAGTCGATGATGACGCGCTCTTTTTCCTCATCGGTGGCATTTAATAAATACATATTAAGCGGCTTTAGACGACGCTCCACATAGCAATGACGTACCACAATAAAGTGCTCAGTTTCTTCTAATTGAGACGGCGCAAGTTCGCGTAGCTCCTGAATCATTTCCTCGCTACAACGATGACGTGGTAAGGCGACATTGGAGTATTCTAGCGTATCCGCCATGCGCCCCACGCGGTCATGCTTTTTGACTAAAAGATACTTAGCACGTACATAATCCTGGTCGAAGTCCTTATTCGGGCCGAACTTATCCTTTATCACCTTAAAGACAAAGGGGAATGATGGTAAGGTAAAGACCGTCATGACCAAGCCTTTAATACCGGGGGCAAGAATAAACTGATCCTCAGAGTAATGCAGATGTTGTAAAAAATCACGCCAGAAAATATTCTTACTCTGTTTGTGCAATCCTAGCATGGCGTACATATCGGCCTTATTACGCATTGGCATCAATTGCAATAGAAAGTTGACGTAGCCTGAGGGCACATCCATTGATACGAGAAAATAGGCCCGTGCAAAGGAGAAGAGCACGGAAATATGCTGCGGATTAAAGAGCGCTGCATCCACCTCCAACTCGCCCTTAGCATTGTGCATGATGGCTATGGCAAAAGGGTGACGGGCGTGACCGTTAATCACTTGGCCCATGATGTAGCCGCATTTATTACGATAAAAGGGTGATTGCAGTACCTGTATATGTAGATTGAGCTCATTAAGAAGATAGCCCTCACCTAGATAGTCAAGGAGTGCCTGATAAATCCTCTCCACATCGCGCGCTTGATCGGCAAAGGGCACCTGCCAATCATAGAAGTCGAGTACCTTGGAAAAACAAGCGTGTAAATCGCGATCGACCGGATAAAAGGACTTAAAGGTGCCACGATCGGACTCTAGATACTCGGTGGCTGCCGCCGGTTTGACAAAAATAAACTGATTGCGGTAGTAGGCCTTATCCAGTAGCTTAGTGGAGACGGAGTTAAAAAAGGTCTCTGCTAATTCGGGTTGATAATGGTCCACTAAGAGTGCGATATACGCCGTTTTTGTCAGACGCCAGGTCTCCTCATGCTGGATCACCTCGTGGTAGTGTTGGCGTAGCTCGCTAATGGCTTCACTGACCCGTTCATCATATACCTGAATACGATCGGCCACCAGTCGTTGGATCTGCTGCCAATCTCGGTTTTCGAAAGCCTCCTTGGCATGGGCGGAGAAAGAACGGAAAATGCGGTAGTGCTTATTAAAGCCACGTAAAATCGTCTCGGCAATCGCTTGGGCTACATCGAGTAGCTCCGGATCGGCTTTACATTGTTCGGGTAAGGTATTGCTAGCCATAAATCGTAAAAACTTCGCACTTAAAAATGCGTAAAAGGTAAATTAGTCATCTATACAATGGTAGGAGATTAGGCTAGTAAACACCATAGGTACTTATCTCTACTGCACTGCACAAAATGGCGCCTGAGCTTTACATTTGCCATAAAAAAACCGAGTTAAATGCAATTTGCCTTTAACTCGGTTGTATGTGAATATGCTCAGCTACCTAGGTAGCCGCAGTGATTACATATGGTCGATCATCACCTGACCGAACTGAGAGCAACTCACCTGAGTAGAACCCTCTAAGGCACGAGCAAAGTCATAGGTCACGTGCTTAGACTTGATAGCATCACCCATGGCTTTGATAACGAGGTCAGCAGCTTCGGTCCAACCCATGTGACGTAGCATCATCTCAGCAGAAAGGATGACAGAACCTGGGTTAACCATATCCTTACCGGCGTACTTAGGAGCAGTACCGTGAGTCGCCTCAAACATAGCAACCGTATCAGATAAGTTAGCGCCTGGTGCGATACCGATACCACCAACCTGTGCTGCTAAGGCGTCAGAGATGTAGTCACCGTTAAGGTTTAGTGTAGCGATAACGGAGTACTCCTCAGGGCGTAATAAGATCTGCTGTAAGAAGGCGTCAGCGATATTATCCTTGATGACGATTTCCTTGCCAGTTTTAGGGTTTTTGAAGGAGCACCATGGGCCACCGTCGATCAACTCAGCACCGAACTCCTCACGAGCTAATTCATAACCCCAGTCACGGAAGCTACCCTCAGTAAACTTCATGATGTTACCCTTGTGAACGAGGGTCACGCTGTCGCGGTCGTTATTAATTGCGTACTGAATGGCTTGGCGTACTAAGCGCTTGGTACCTTCTTCAGAAACAGGCTTAATACCAATACCGGAAGTCTCAGGGAAGCGGATTTGCTTCACGCCTAACTCCTCTTGGAGGAACTTGATTAGTTTTTTAGCGTTATCAGATTGGGCTTCAAACTCAATACCGGCGTAAATATCCTCTGAGTTTTCACGGAAAATAACCATATTGGTTTTTTCAGGCTCTTTAACCGGTGAAGGCACGCCCTCAAAGTATTGGATAGGACGTAAGCAGAGGTAAAGGTCTAGCTTTTGGCGTAAGGCCACGTTAAGTGAGCGGATACCGCCACCAACGGGTGTGGTTAGAGGACCTTTGATAGAAACCACATACTCTTTTACCGCATCCAGTGTCTCCTCAGGTAACCAAACGTCAGGACCATAGACCTGGGTTGATTTCTCACCCGCATAAACTTCCATCCAGTGAATTTTACGCTCGCCACCGTAGGACTTTTCAACCGCTGCATCGATCACTTTGATCATCACTGGGCTAACATCAACACCGATACCATCACCCTCGATATAAGGGATAATCGGGTTATTAGGAACGTTTAAGCTATTGTCCGCATTGACTGTAATTTTTTCGCCGTTTGCCGGCACTTTGATGTGTTGGTAAGACATGCTTTTCTCCAGAACTGGTTGCAATGAATAGACTAGTAAAATAAAGGTTAATATAAAAGACAATTAACACTCAACTCTCAGTAACAGCAGAGATTTTAAAAACTTTGCTTACACTGTATAAGACTTGAGATGACTAATATATACTGCTTACTACCTAGTCTTATATAAGACTCGATTAGTGTACCTTATTATCATTGAAATTACTCTTATTTTTCACGAACTGTAATAAATAGTTATATGGCAATTTTTAATCCCACGCGTGAGCAGGTCAGAGATTTTTTTATTCAGACTTGGCAAAAGTATCAACATAAAGCAGCGCTAAGTGCGATGGAGAAAATAGCATTGGGCTGGATTATGAAGCATCCTGAGTACCATGCGATGTTGGATAATCCTGAGGCCCGCAATAAGGACTTTAGCGTGGCCGAGGGGCAGACCAATCCCTTTTTACATCTGTCAATGCACATTGCGCTTGAAGAGCAGATATCCATTGATAACCCGCATGGCATTCGTGAGGTTTTCGAGCAGCTGAGCGCTAAGTTGGACGAGCATGCAGCGCATCATGAGATGATGGAGTGTTTGGGTCAGGTGATTTGGCAGGCACAGCGTAATCGTGGCCCGCTTGATCAGCAATTATATATTGAGCTGTTAAAGCAGCGAGTTAATACACATTAGGGATTAGAACATGGGCATGAAGTTAAATCAATCTTTTGAAAGCACTGAGCGCTATATTGCGACCGATGATTTGCGTTTGGCGGTTAATGCCGCATTGAGTCTTGAGCGTCCACTATTGATTAAGGGGGAGCCTGGCACCGGTAAAACTATGTTAGCCGAGGAGGTAGCAGCGTTTTTGCAACGACCATTGTTGCAATGGCATATTAAATCGACCACCAAAGCACAGCAGGGACTATATGAGTATGATGCGGTATCGCGCCTACGTGACTCTCAGCTAGGGGATGAGCGTGTCAAGGATATCGCCAACTATATCCGTCCCGGGGTGTTGTGGCAGGCCTTTGAATCTGAGACGCCGGCGGTGGTGCTCATTGATGAAATTGATAAGGCGGATATTGAGTTTCCCAATGATTTATTACGCGAGCTAGATCAGATGGAATTCCATGTCTACGAGACAGCACGTACGATTCGGGCGAAGCACCGGCCGTTGGTGATTATCACCTCGAATAATGAAAAGGATTTACCAGATGCCTTTTTACGCCGCTGTTTTTTCCACTATATTGAGTTCCCAGATAGCGAAACCTTGCGCCAGATTGTGGCTGTGCATTATCCCAATGTCGATCAGGATATCCTTAATAGCGCCATGCAGCGTTTCTTTGAATTGCGTGAGATGCCCGGTTTAAAGAAAAAGCCCTCAACCTCCGAGTTTTTGGATTGGTTGGCCTTGTTGAGTGCCTCAAATATCAATCCACAAAGCGTGGAAAATGGCAATCTGCCCTTGGCGGGCGCATTGATTAAAAACGAGCAGGATTTGTCCTTAATCGAGCGCTTAGTGGCCATGGCAACAGGGCAGGGACGACGCTAGGACAGGCAAGGCGATGTTAATCAATTTCTTTTATCTGCTGCGGCAATACGGTATTCCTGTGTCAATCAATGAGCTCTTGACCTTGATTGATTTGTTACGGCGCCCGCTGATGGCGCCCACCTTGGATGATTTTTATCGTACCGCTCGCATGACCATGGTCAAGGATGAAAGTCATTTTGACCGCTATGATCAGGCCTTTGCTGCCTTTGTTAGCAAAGCAGAACCTGTGATGGAGCAGTTTAAAGAAATCCCTGAGCATTGGTTGTTGGCAGAGTTTAAAAAGCACTTAAGCGAGGAGCAAAAAGCTGCCATTGAAAAGCATGGCTGGGAAAAGCTGATGGAGCTCTTTAAGGAGCGATTGGCAGAGCAAAAGGAGCGTCATGCGGGTGGTAGCAAATGGATTGGTACCGGTGGCACCTCGCCCTTTGGTCATAGCGGCTACCATCCTGAGGGGATTCGCATCGGTGGTCCCTCTGCTGGTCATCGCACGGCAGTCAAGGTCTGGGAAGAGCGCCATTTCCGTGAGTACGATAGTCAGCAGGAGCTCGGCACCCGAAATTTTAAAATGGCCTTGCGCCGTTTGCGACGCTTTGGGCGCGAGGGGGCGGTCGAGGAGTTGGATCTGGAGGGCACCATTCGTGGTACTGCTAAAAACGCTGGTCATTTAGATTTGCAAATGGTGCCAGCACGTCATAATACGGTTAAAGTCTTAATGCTACTCGATTCGGGTGGCAGTATGGATGATCATATCGCCATTGTGGAGGAGCTCTTTTCTGCGGCACGCAGTGAGTTTAAGCATTTTGAGGCGTATTATTTTCATAATTGCCTATATGAACGGGTGTGGCGCTATGAAGCAGGACGCCGCGTGTACAAAAGTACGTGGGATTTACTGCGCAGCATGAATGAGGATTGGCGCCTGATCTTTGTAGGTGATGCGGCGATGAGTCCCTATGAAATTATCCATCCGGGCGGTTCGGTGGAGCACTACAATAAGGAAGCTGGTGGGGTTTGGCTAAAGCGCGCAGTCGAGCACTGGCCCAAGTCCATCTGGTTTAATCCTAATCCGCAGTCACATTGGCAGTACTATCACTCAACCCGACTGATCTATGAGCTACTCGGTGGTAGGATGTATGGCTTAAGCATCTCGGCGATTGATGAAGCCATGCGCTTATTAGCTAAATAGCGTTGAGCTAATGCGGTGATGAGCGCTATTTGCGCATGTTTAGCCTTAAAAAGTCATATTTTTGCAACAAAAAAGGTCTAACGCATCAAACCACTGGACAAGCCTGCGTTCACTTGCTATAGTTATGCTCTTAACCTAATACATTACACAAGCACTCGTGGTGAAATAGGTAGACACAAGAGACTTAAAATCTCTCGGACATTGCGTCCGTGCCGGTTCGATTCCGGCCGAGTGCACCAAGACTGGAAGCTTGGCAGAGTGGTTGAATGCACCGGTCTTGAAAACCGGCGAGGGTTAATAGCCCTCCGTGAGTTCGAATCTCACAGCTTCCGCCAGTATTATATAATAAGCCCTTGATGTTCAAGGGCTTTTTTGTTATTGGTTTAAGTATTAAATAATTATTAATGGGCTTCGTAGATCGGCTACTTTCTTAACTAAAAAGAATGTATCGAATGGGAATATAGTATGAAAGGAGCTAGATAATTCCCATAATGCGCCTATAGTGATTACTTTATGAACCTACCCCATTCTATTTAATAATCTTTAATAACTGATCAAATGAATAGATACTAGGCGCTGAGCCGCTACCCTTTCTGGTTATACGAAGAATTTTAGCATCGATAAGTTTATTTAGGTTTGTATGAATAGTCGTTCTGCCAACGCTACTACCATGCTGTTCAGTAATATAACTTTGGACATGGCCGGAATTAAAAATGGGTCTAATGAATATAAAATCGGTTAAGGCTGAACTGTAAGGGGAGTTGGTGGCCGCTACAATTTCTTTTTTCATTTCATTATGAAGCTCGAGTATTGCTTCTACCTTGATGATATTTGATTTGGCTTGGGAGTTGACTGCTTGTAGAAAAAATTTAATCCAACCATTCCAATCTCGATGAGAAGATATATTGTTTAATCTCTCATAATATTCGCCTCTTTTAGATTCCAAAACTTCTGATAAATAAAATTTTGGCGTGTTGAATCTATTTTTTTTATATAAAGTTAGGGGAATAAGAAGACGTCCTATTCTGCCGTTACCATCTTTAAATGGGTGAATAAGCTCAAATTGAGCGTGTAGAATGGCAGCCTGAACTATCGGATCGACTTCGTCATAGGATATGTATTGTTCCCAGTTTTCAAGAGCTGTAGATAAAACGATTGGGCTAGGAGGAACAAAAATAGCATTTTCTATGGTTGAGCCTTCGGTGCCAATCCAATTTTGTTCTTTTCTGAATTCACCAGGCGATTTGTCTTGTCCTCGGACACTAGTCAGCAATTGTTGGTGCAATTCTAATATCAAGCTTAATGACAGTCTGCGGCCTTCCTCAAGATACTCTTGGGCAGTTATCATCGCCATTCTATAATTAATAATTTCTTGAATGTCATTTTCTTGTCTTGTGGTGGCAGGCAGTTTCCCCGCCTCTTTATCAAGAACATCTTTGTATGAAGCCTGAGTGCCTTCAATTCTTGATGAAAGATCAGCTTCTTGGTCTATTAAGGTAGAAAGTAATACCCTTGGGTTGGGGATAGCCCTTAAAATTCCATCATAGGTGGAGAGAGCAGAGTTAGCGTCACTGATATCTCGAATTAAGCTTGTTAACTCGAGTTTTTCTAGGGGTAGAGGCAAGTTATCAGGAATATATGTGTGTTTAGACATGAGTTGATAGCGTTTATAAAAGATGTTTTTATTGAAGACTCAGTGTACATTAAGTGGGTTTGTGTTCGGAAGTTTGGAGTAAACCGTTCACAAAATAACTGGTGTTCGGCATACAGGACACAAAACAATTTGCGTCCTGTATTTACTGATAAACCGTTCACAAAGCAATTGCTGTTCAGTGCGCCGGACATAAAACCCTATCCGCCACCCTAAAGGCATTAAAAGTAAAAATTAAATGATCGGACAACTAGTGTGACAGAGGGGGGAAGATATTGATGAAGTACCACCCCACAAAAGGCTACCGTCACGGGCGAACGTCCCAGATGTCAAAAGCATTGACGATTTAATTTAATTACTACCTGCTCAAAACTTCACCAATCCAAATTTACT
>NZ_KV792955.1:0-39955 GCF_001808335.1 Oligella sp. HMSC05A10
ACTTTCGGGCTGTGTTAAGAATGGGGTAGGTTCAAATGGATTATGTTGTTACTGCGTTAATTTATCTATTCAACCGATGGTGGCTACTCGCTATCATTGCGATGCCATTGGCTTATTTTATTTTTTATAAAAGGTCGGGCAGTCCATCCGTTTTGGCACTCAGTGTGTTTTCTTTCTTAGGTCTTATCATTGTGTTGTCTTTTTTTCTCAGCGGGGTATTGTCGGCGCCAGTGATTCATCATTTTGGGAAGTTGGGTATTGGCTACGTCACCGCTTCAGAGAAGACGATGTTTTTCTCAGCAACGTATAAGAATTACTCCTCTGTTAGGGCAAGACTTGAGGCTTTGGATGGTGAGACCCAGCAAATTCGTTATTGGGATATGCGGTGGCGCGTTTATCCGGTCTTTGAGGGCTACGGTATACCGACGGGTAAGGAGTCATTTTTTGTGGCGAAATACATGCCTTTAAAGCCCAGTGAATTTGTGTTTATTGCTAAGTTTAGCGAAGGTGATAAAAAGCGCTATTGCCCTCAAATAAAGGACGAACTAGCTAAGATACTGCAAGAAAGAAAGCTTGTAGATCAGGAGGTTCAGCACCTGCAGCAGAGTTTATTTGGGAGTTTATCGGAAGAAGGGACAGACGCTAGGCTGCGTAAAATTCGTCGCGCCAAGGATTTGGATGAGGCTGAGCAACGCTTTAAAGCCTTATCGGAAAAACGAGATTATCTGTGGTTAAAGCGTGATTATTTAGAAAGGCTACTGTATGGCGATAATTTTTGTGAAGAATGAGGTAGTGTGGTAACCATCCTCTAGATAAAACAGCTTTTACATTGTCCCTAGCATAGGAGCGTGATTTGTCTTTTGTAGCATCGCTCATTGTTTTTTTAATTAAACAGATTTGGCCATTTGTTATTATTGGCTTGCTTGTGGGTTTTTGGGCGACGATGCGTTTTCAACCATCGATCCAGCAGCCGCCAGCTGAACAAAAGAGGCTGAAAAGACTGCGAGCATTTTTTCAGTCATGGGTAGTCGTGTTGCCAAGCGTAGTTTATTTGCTAGGCTCATATATTAGTAATCCTTTGATTTATTACACGGGCATAGAGGCAAGCGCTAAAGTGATCTCTCAAGAGCAAACAAGGACATTGCGTAATTACGAGCGAGTCCTGCAAATGAACGTGGTGTTTGTGAGGGCGGATGGCGAATTGCAAAGGAGCTCTTTTAGAACTGATGAGTTTAACCTCTACCCTAAAGATGGTCCTGCCGTTTATCCTAGGCCAGGTGAAGAATTTAAGGTGAGGTACCTGCCTAAGATACCGCGTTATTTTGTTATTCTAAATACGCTACCGATTCGGTGATCATACAATCGCAACATGTTCCAATCTATTTTACAATCGTTGATCTGGGCTATTGATAAAGTATGGCCAGTGCCGATCCTGGTTCTTATTAGCTATTTATTATGGCATGTCATACGTGTCGCCTTATATTCCACCTTGCCCATCCTGAATAAAAATCGTGGGCGCTTGTTGAGGCCAGAGTTAAGTGATATTTGCTCTGTTTTTTGGTGGATCATACCCCTATGCCTTTGTTTTGTCTGCGTATTATGCTCCCTTTTATTGGTAGAAAACACGGTGGTACGTGCGGTTAGTCGCTTGGGCCAAGCGACTAAAGCAACGGTGATTAAGCGTGAAGTGGCAGATGTTGAGGTCAATTATCAACCCACTGACAGGCTCACATTGAGTTATACCACCGCCGATCAGCAAGTGGTTGAGAGTAGTTATTTGTCCTCGTCTTATCGCTATTATCCAATTCGAGAAGTCTATCGTTTACCCGTTGAAGGGAGTGTGATCGATATTAAGTATTTGCCATATAGACTGTCTGTGTTTATTATTTTGCAAGCCAATGAGTTCAATCAAGAGTAGGGAGCAAGAAGCCCGGTGATGCTCCAAGCAATTCATAACAAGTAGCAGTAGCGTATTTTAGGACCTTAAGTCATCATGAAAATTCTATCCATAGCGATTATTTGGGCGCTTTATAAAGTCTGGCCTTTATTTATAGTTATTGTGCTGGCATTAGTTATTGTGAATCGGCTAGCACCGCCTCCTAAGCGCCACGCCATGACCGTAGTTGTTGGCTTTTTGTTGCTTGTGCTGTGTGTAGTGTCAGCATTTTTTTTGCGACCAATGATTGTGGGCTTTTTAACCAATTATTATGGTGAGGTGGCGCAGGGCAAGGTGGTTTCAAGTGCTGGGCTTAGTCGTATCCATAATGAGCAACGCGTTTTTAGAAGTCATATTATTTATAAAACGGTGGATGGTCAATTGATTGAGACCTTTTTTGATAGTGATGATTTTAATTTCTATCCTTTCCGCAATTCGGTGCGCTACCCGGCGGTGGGTCAAGAATTTAGCTTAAAGTATATTCCGGAGCTACCACAATATGTGATTATTTTGAGGGATGAGAAGAAGGAGCAATGCGAGAAATTGCGTCTTAAACTGTATGAGCTACAAAATAAATTGCAGTTTGCGCCGGGTAATGCCGACTTTTTACGTGAGATTCAGGAGCTGCTTGCGCAAATTGAGGTTCAAGGCTGTTAACGGCGGGTTTTGAGACTCAACTTAGGTCGTTTAGATTTCTTTGCTTTGCCTAAAAAATCCCCGCTTGCCGAGTTGCCAAGCATTACAATAGGAGCTTTTATTAGCTCCTTTTTTCGTGAGTCATCGCAATGGATTTTGTCTTGTCGTGGGAAGTGCTATTGCTGTTGTTTGCATTAGCAATGCTTGCTGGTTTTGTGGATACTTTGGCCGGTGGGGGTGGCTTAATTACCGTGCCGGTATTATTGTTAAGCGGCTTGCCACCAATTCATGCCTTAGCGACGAATAAAATTCAAAGTGCTTTCGGGACCATGGTGGCCACTGGCAATATGCTGCGCAGTCGCTTAATCCGGTTTGAGACGATTCGATTCCCTTTTATGATGTCCTTAATCGGCTCCGCATTGGGCACCTTATTGGTGCAACAGCTGAATGTGGCGGTGCTGGATATTGTGATTCCTATCGTGCTGGTATTGATTGGATTGTATTTTTTATTAGCCAAAGGGGCGGGTGCAGTTGAGCGTAAACCACGCATGGCAGAAAGGTCTTTTAATCTGTCGGTGGTGCCTATCATCGGCTTTTATGATGGTTTATTTGGTCCTGGCACTGGTTCGTTTTTCTCCTTGGCAAATGTCGCCCTGTGCGGTGAAAAAATTATTCAGGCTACTGCTCGCGCTAAGGCTTTTAACTTTGCCAGTAATATTGCTTCGGCGGTGGTGTTTATTGTTGGCGGTAAGGTGGTGTGGTCGGTCGGTATTGCGATGATGATAGGTCAAGTGATTGGAGCAACCTTAGGCTCCAAGGTGATGATTAGTCATGGCGCCAAAATCATTCGCCCCATTATTGTGAGCGTCTGCTTTTTGATGGTGCTACGCTATTTATGGGACAAATTCTGATTTTCTCAGTTTTACAATGGCTTAGCACGCTACTGCGGTCGCTTTTCCCTTATGATAGATAGTATCTTTAAATTAGCACAAGGATGATTGTGAGTAATCGCAAAGCAGATTTAGACGCCGAAATCCCTTTATTACTGATACCGGGCGATCAGGCCTCTGCCTATGATCCGGATGTACCAAGCCGTGAGGATATTCTGGCGTATTTTAGAGCGCATACTGATGGCCTTGCCTTAGATGATTTGATAGCGCACTTTAGGGTCGAGCGCGAAGCCACTTTGATTGGTCTGAAGCGTCGCTTGACGGCAATGGCACGTGACGGTCAGTTAATCACCCGTGCCGGTGTTTGGCATATGGTCAAATCCAATCCGGCCATTTTAGAAGGTAGGATTCAAGGTCACCGTGACGGTTTCGGCTTTTTTATACCGGACAACCCAGAGTTGCCGGATATTTTTTTACCACCCATTGAAATGCGCAAGGTATTGCACGGTGATCGGGTGCGTGTTAATCCCACGGGCAACTATAAGGGTAAGTTAGAGGGCAGTATTGTTGAGGTGTTGGAGCGTGGCACCACTGCCTTAGTGGGACGATTATTGCACGAGGACGGTGGTTATGTGGTGGTGCCTGAGGATCGTCGCATTAAGCATGATGTGTATATTGCACCCGGTGATTTAGGCGGTGCGGTGCATGGTCAGGTCGTGAGCTGTGAAATTATCCGTCAACCGAGTCGCCACTTGCCACCGCAGGGCAAAATCACTGAGATACTCGGAGAGATAGATGACCCCGGTATGGAGATTGAGATTGCGGTGCGTAAATTTGATGTGCCGCATCAATTTAGTGAAGCGACTTTAGCCGAAGCAGCTAAACTACCGACGCGGGTGATGGCGGCCGAT
Organism: Oligella sp. HMSC05A10; assembly: GCF_001808335.1. Classification (NCBI taxonomy): domain Bacteria; kingdom Pseudomonadati; phylum Pseudomonadota; class Betaproteobacteria; order Burkholderiales; family Alcaligenaceae; genus Oligella; species Oligella sp. HMSC05A10. The sequence continues at coordinate 4,374 of NZ_KV792955.1, forward strand.
CTGCAGGGGCGGGTAGACCTGCGTGAGGTGCCATTTTTTACCATTGACGGTGAGGATGCACGTGATTTTGACGATGCTGTGTATGGTGAGCTAACGGAGATTCCTAGCGGTCGTGGCAGCAAGCAGGCATGGCGTTTATTAGTCGCCATTGCCGACGTGTCGCATTATGTTAAACCAGATCATCCTATTGATGAGGATGCCTTGGAGCGGGGTACTAGTGTGTATTTTCCGCGCCGAGTGATACCAATGCTCCCCGAAAGTTTGTCTAACGGCATCTGCTCTTTAAATCCGCATGAGGATCGTTTGGTCTTAGTGTGTGACATGATCGTGCATGCTAGCGGTGCGCATGCTGGCACGGTGCAGGGGTATCAGTTTTATCCGGCGGTGATTTGCTCACACGCTCGTACCACCTATACCCAGGTCTGGAATATGATTCAGCAGCCAGATGGACCGACGGCTAGGGAGTTTGCCGAGATCAAAGAACAGGTGCTACAGCTGTATGAGTTATATCAGCTGTTTGCGCAGCAACGAGTGAATCGTGGCGCCATGGATTTTGATACGGTGGAGACGCAAATTATCTGCAATGAGATGGGTAAGATTGAGCAGATTGTACCCTTACATCGCAATCATGCGCACCGGATGATTGAGGAGTTTATGTTGGCGGCCAACACCTGCGCTGCTGATTTTCTGACGCGTCATAAGCGCTTGGGTCTTTATCGCGTGCATGAGAGCTCAACGCCTGAAAAACTAGGTCAATTACGTGAGTATCTGCGTGCTTTGGGATTGCATTTGGGCGGTGGTGATGAGCCAAGTAGCTTGGATTTTTCAGCCCTATTGGCTAAAGCCAAGGAGCGTGAGGATTATGAAGTGATCCAAACCATGATTATGCGCTCCATGTCGCAGGCGATTTATACCCCAGAAAACTCTGGTCATTTTGGCTTAGCTTATAGTGATTATGCGCATTTTACTTCCCCGATCCGGCGCTATCCGGATTTATTAAATCATCGGGTGATTAAGGCGACCTTAAATCGTCGCAAATACACTCCCAAGGCAGACGGCGTTGTGCGCGCTAAGGGTGAACCGCTCAAAGAGTATGAGTTCAGTGTGTGGGATCGTTTAGGGGTGGTACTGTCAGCGCATGAGCGCCGTGCGGATGAGGCTTCCTATGATGTGCAGGCCTGGTTAAAGTGCTGGTATGTGCGTGAGCATATCGGTGGCGTCTTTAGCGGCAAGGTCACCGGTGTCACCAGTTTTGGATTATTTGTGACCTTGGATAGTTTGTATGTTGAAGGCTTAGTACATATTTCTGAATTGGGTTCTGAGTACTTTCAATATAATGAGGCGATGCATGAGTTACGGGGTGAGCGTACGGGTAAGCGTTATCGCTTAACGGATGAAGTACATGTGCAAATTAGTCGGGTTGATTTGGAGGCTAGACGCATTGATTTTAGCTTGGTTAAAAACCCCCTAAGCTACGAGGCGGTGCAGCGCGAGATTCAACGAGGCGGTGAGGAACCGAGTCGACGCTATAAAAAACCCGCCAAGCCTAAACCCGAAGCATTGCGTGGCACAACGGCTAAGCAACGGCGTGAGGCACAACGCCAAGCGGCTAAGAAAAAAGCCGCCGCTGCTCGTAGTAAAAGCAGTAAAAGTAGTAAGAAGTCCGGCCGAAAATCACGTTAACTTTGATATCAATTAATCTACATGAGTGAAACACATATTTTGGCGGGCTTCCATGCGGTACAAGCTCGCTTACGCCATCATCCAGAATCCATTAAGGAAGTGTATTTTGATCAAAAGCGTCGCGATAAGCGCATGCAACAATTAGTGGATCGGGCGCAGTCGGCTGGTGCAGAATTAGTGCCGCTAAGCGTTGATGCCCTCAATGACTTAGCCAAGGGGATGCGTCATCAGGGCGTTGTCGCTTTGGCAACGCCTAGTCCCTTGGCGGTGACGATGGATGAAGTACTGGACGTGCTAGATGAGCCGGCCTTGTTATTAATTTTAGATGGTGTCACCGATCCGCACAATTTAGGCGCCTGCTTACGAACGGCGGATGCGGCCGGTGTGCATGCGGTGATTGCTCCCAAAGACCGTGCTGTGGGCTTAAATGCCACGGTGAGACGGGTTGCTTGCGGCGCAGCGGAGACCGTACCCTACATCACGGTGACTAATTTGGCACGCACCATGCGCGCTTTAAAGGAGCGCGATGTGTGGTTAGTCGGCACCTCCGATCAGGCTGAGGGTGATTTGCACTCAATCGACGCTAGGCGTGCTATGGCTTGGGTGATGGGCGCTGAAGGTGAGGGTATGCGTCGTTTAACTCAAGAAACTTGTGATGAGCTGGTGAGTATCCCGATGGCAGGCACGGTAGAAAGCTTGAATGTCAGCGTTGCCAGTGCGATTTGTCTTTATGAAACAGTGCGTCAGCGCAAGCGATAGCCTATATAAACTGCGGTTATAAGTTTATTAGCCCTAAATAAAAAAAATATTGAATAATACTAGGATTTAGCAGTCGATTAAATCCCGAGATAGTGATGGAAAAATACGGATTAAGCACGGAAATCGTGCATGCAGAGCGTCGTCAACAGATTGAAAACGGTGCTGTTCACAAAGCCATTTATACCTCCAGTCAATACGCCTATCGCGATGCCAATGATTTGGTAGCGGTATTCCAAGGTCAACCAGGTTTTTCCTATGCGCGTCAGGGTACACCCACCACGGCCAGCTTAGAAAAAGTGATTAATCAGTTGGAAGCCGGTGCAGGTACTTGCACCTTTGCTACGGGGATGGCCGCACTAAGCGCGGTGTTTTTTACTTTATTAAAGGCTGGCGATCATCTGATCAGCAGTCAGTTCATTTTTGGTAATACCAATAGTCTATTAATCAGTCTGGCTCGCTTAGGGGTTGAGGTGACGCATGTGGACGGCCGTGATGTGGCGCAGGTCAGAGCCGCTATCCGTCCTAATACCCGTATGGTGTTTATGGAGACGATCGCTAACCCCGGTACGCAGTTGGTTGATTTGGCGGCGATCGGTGATTTATGTGAAGAGCATAAGCTCTTGTATTTAATTGATAACACCATGACCACACCGTATTTGCTTAAGGGCAGGGAGGTGAAAGCCGGTCTGGTGGTGAATTCGCTCTCTAAAATGATTTGTGGTCATGCGAATGCGCTCGGTGGTGCTGTGACTAGCACCGGTCTTTTTGATTGGAGCGAGTATGACAATATCTATGATGACTATAAAAAGGATGATCCAAGGGCTTGGGGCTTGCTACAGGTGCGTAAAAAGGGGCTCCGTGATATGGGAGCCACCCTCAGTGCTGATGCGGCACATCGTATCGCGGTGGGGGCGGAGACCTTTGAGCTAAGAGTGCAAAAAAGCTGTGCTAATGCCTTGGCTTTAGCGCATTTCTTAGAGCAACATCCGGGCGTGGTGTCCGTCAGCTATCCAGGTTTAGCCTCACATCCGCAACATGCACGCGCTAAGGTCTTATTTGGTGACAAAGGCTATGGCACCTTATTGGCTTTTGAATTAGCAGAGGGTATTGATTGTATTGATTTTCTGAATCGATTAGATATCGTGTTGTTGGCAACACATTTGGGTGATACCCGTACATTAAGTTTACCCGTGGCCAAAACGATTTATCACGAAATGGGGCCTCAAAAACGTAAAGCGATGGGAATTGCCGACGGTTTACTTAGGGTTTCAGTGGGTATTGAAAATGAAAGTGATTTAATTGGTGATTTTGCGCAAGCTTTGGATTATTATAGCTAGTAGAGCTAGCAATAATCGCTTACTATAGGGGTGGGGATATGGTGAGGATGAGTGTTTTTGATTGATATGACTCAGATTTACCATATTCTGCGGTTGTTAGGGAAGTTTAGATGTTATTTTTCTTGACAACTCTCTGAATTCTAGCGATTATAGTGCTAGTGGCGCGGTAGGCATTAGTATTGCTGTCGCATCTTTTTACTATTTTTTTATAATATAAATGATATAAGGGGTTACCTGAATGAATAAGACAGAGTTAATCGAAGCAATCGCTAACGAAGCTGAAATTTCTAAAGCAGCTGCAGGCCGTGCATTAGATGCCATGATCAATCAAGTTAAAGCGAGCTTACAAGCGGGTGAGGCTGTTACTTTAATTGGTTTCGGTACATTTGATACTTCTGTTCGTGCAGCACGTACCGGCCGTAATCCACAAACCGGCGCTGAGATTAAAATCGCTGAGGCCGTTGTGCCTAAATTCCGTCCGGGTAAAGCACTTAAGGATGCGGTTAACAGCAAGAAGAAGAAAAAGTAATTTTTAAGAATTACTTTACTAAAAGCTCGATAGGTTTATCGGGCTTTTTTAATGTCAATTTATGGTAAATAGCGTTGTAAATAGTTAACTATATTGTCGCTTTTTTGCCATTTAATCCATAGAAAATCATTTTTTAGAAAAAAGGGCTTGCGTTAAATAAAAAACCTACCTATAATTATATCTTTAGTTCAGCACTGATGGGTGCTTAGCTCAGTTGGTAGAGCGGCGCCCTTACAAGGCGTAGGTCACAGGTTCGACCCCTGTAGCACCCACCATCAATTCCATCAAGTGCCCCGTCATTGCAGCCATAGCGCTGCTTTTTTTGTGTCCATTTGATTTGTCCCTTGAGCATTGCTTGACCTATTTTGTGGCTTGAGCTGAGCGTCAAGTGATGCAATCGCTCGCCTTATAAGGTGACACCATACAAATTCAGTCCTCCTTCGGAATTTTTTCCTGTCATAAGCGTATAATCAACTAAGCAATCAATAAGGAAAGATTATGCGATTATTACTGGTCGAAGATGATGTTTTCTTAGGTAGTTCCCTAAGTGAATTTCTTGCTCGTGAGGGCTATGAGGTGGATTGGGCTCAACGCGGTAGTGAGGCTTTGGAACGGATGCGGCAAGCGACTTACCCGTTGGTTATCTTGGATTTGAATTTGCCCGATATGAGTGGCTTAGAGGTGCTGCGCATGATTCGTCGCGACAAAATGCAGATGTTCGTGATGAGCTTGACTGCGCGTGATACCTTGCATGACCGAGTCGAGGGGTTAGATGCGGGGGCGGATGATTACCTCACCAAGCCATTTGAGTTACAGGAGCTAGCGGCACGGCTGCGTGCCCTAAGTCGTCGTGCCGAAGGGCAGTTGACGGATGTATTGACCGTCGGTGAGTTGACACTGGATTTAAAGCATCGTGAGGTGCTGTATAGAGGTGCGCATTTAACACTTTCGGCACGCGAGTTTGCGCTATTAGAGCGTTTGATGGCGAGAGCTGGGCATGTGGTGACGAAGCAGCAAATGGTGCAGTCTTTATCGGCGGCTGACGGTGAAATCAGTGATAATGCCATTGAGGTTTATGTATATCGCTTGCGTAAGCGTCTAGAAGATGTCAATGTCGAGATTCATACAATTCGTGGTTTTGGTTATTTGCTCGACGTCCAGTGATGATTGATGATGTCTAAACCCATCAAAAAAAGTTTTGCCGACAAAGCCAAGCGACTGTGGTTTTTATATCGACATGATAGCCTTTTTAGTCGTTTAATTAAAACCCTCGCCAAAAGTTTAGTGGTGGTGGTTGTGCTGGATTGGTTTTTGACTTGGTCCTTTGTGCGTGCGATATCTGTACGCACGATGGATGATAATAATTTGCTCTTATTAGTCCTAAGCGGTCAGTTATTTTTATTCATTATCGGTGCAGCAGCAGTCACTTATTTTGTGCGACAAGCCCTAGCCATCATTGACGATTTGGGGGTGCAGTTATCGCAGCGTAGTCAGGATGATTTATCACCGATTGAGGTGGCGGATTTGCCCTATGAGCTAAAGCCATTGGCCACTCGTACTAATTTACTGCTGGCGGATCTGCAGGAGGTGCTACAGGCACAACGGCGTTTTGTCTATCAGGCTTCGCATCAATTTCGTACGCCCTTAACTGCCTTGCGGATGGAGTCGGAGCTGATGCTTAGTCAGAATTACGACGAGGAGGTGCGAGAGCGTGCCGAGCGTATCCATCAAATTTCAGATCGTCTAATTCATTTAGGTCAGCAGCTCTTAGTGCTAGCCAAGGCCGATTCTGGTCAGCATATTAAAGACAGCTTTATTGAGGTCGACTTAAGTCAATGGGCCTTAGAAGTGGGTTCTAGTTGGGTACCTAAAATGCGTAAAGCGGGCATGGCATTACAATTTGAGGGGCCCAGCGATGGTCTGCCGGTCATGGTCAAAGTGGATCCGATGCTGCTAGAGGAGCTGCTGAGTAATTTACTGGATAATGCGTTAAAGTATGCCAGCAATGCCAAGTTTGTGACGATCAGCGTTATGTCTCAGCCGCCGCGTTTAGTGCTTGAGGATGACGGCATTGGCATCAAGGCGGGCGATGAGCATGTGGCTTTTGAATTGTTTTATCGGGGCAATGATAATGATGCCTCCGGCTCAGGCTTAGGTCTTGCGATAGTGCAGGAAATTGCGCGGGCTCATGGCGCTGAACTACGTTTGGAAACGCGTCCGCAATTTGATGGTACCCGTTTTACAATTGAGTTCCCAAATAGCAAAAAGCCTCATTAAATCGCTTAATGAGGCTTAGCAGTGAAGGTGCCTTGAGTGGCTTATTTGAGGGATTTAAGAAGCTTGGGTAGCCTCTTCCTCCTCATCTAAACGACCGAGTAATAAAAACTCCATCAAGGCTTTTTGTGCGTGCATACGGTTTTCAGCTTCATCCCACACCACGCTTTGTGGGCCATCGATCACGGTAGCAGTAACTTCCTCTCCGCGATGTGCCGGTAAACAGTGCATAAAGAGTGCGTCAGGTTTAGCGCGTGACATCATTTCACGGTTTACCTGCCAATCGGCAAAGGCACGACGACGAATCTCATTTTCTTCCTCATAGCCCATACTAGTCCAAACGTCAGTGGTGACTAAATCCGCATCCTTACATGCATCGAGTGGATTATCAAACTCCTGATAATACTCTTGTGGAATGTTTTGAATACGTGCAGGGTCTAATTGATAACCGCGTGGGGCCGAGATATGCAGTTTAAAGTTAAGCATATGTGCGGCTTGTAACCAGGTGTAGGCCATGTTGTTGGCATCACCAATCCAAGTGACAATCTTACCCTCAATATCGCCGCGCTTTTCAATGTAGGTCAACACATCGGCCAGAATCTGGCAAGGGTGATATTCATTGGTCAGGCCATTAATGACGGGGACGCGTGAGTGATGGGCAAAACGCTCTAAACGCTCTTGGCCAAAGGTACGAATCATCACTAAATCGACCATGCGTGAAACCACTCTGGCAGTATCCTCAATCGGCTCTGAGCGACCAAGTTGTGAGTCGGAAGAGGTTAGATTAATCACCATACCGCCTAGCTGGTACATGCCCGCCTCAAAAGAAACGCGAGTGCGGGTACTGGCCTTTTCAAAGACCATCGCCAAGGTACGGTCATACAGTGGCATATGCGGCTCATAGCGCTTAAACTTATTCTTAATAATTTGTGCACGCTTGAGAACATATTTAAGCTCGTCCAAGCTGAGGTCGGTTAATTGTAGAAAATGGCGAATCGTACTTTTACTTTGATTTGAGCTCATGATTTACATATCTCTCAATAGTCATAATCGTAAAGCTTAACATAAAGAGCACAGCTTTTTCTACGAAAAATGCAGGCGCTTAAACTAAATTTTGGAGGCGATTTAAAGCAACTTAATATGGGTTGAAAAAGAAAAAGGCGCATCGGTCTGATGCGCCACTGGAAGAAGAGAAGGCTTAGAATCTCTTAGGCAGAGATAGCCTTAATTGCTGCTGATAAGCGGCTTTTCTGACGAGCTGCTTTGTTTTTGTGAATGATGTTTTTATCAGCAACGCGGTCGATAATGCTAGTGGCCTTAACAAAGGCTTCATTTGCCTTGGCCTGATCGCCGCTTTCGATAGCTTGACGTACGCGCTTGATAGCAGTGCGCATCATAGAGCGTAAGCTAGAGTTATGTTTATTGCGCGCATCAGCTTGGCGTGCGCGCTTACGAGCTTGATTAGTATTTGCCATAGTAGTAAAACTTTCCTAGAAATCTTCTCTTCGTGAGTAAATAAAATGCTTGCGTGGCAAAAGGACGTACCACTGCCAAAGATAATTATTGTTGTGCTAACGGTAAGCTATAAATTTTAGCATAGCACAGGATAATTTCAATGAAATGGAGCCATTTCTGCTAATTAATTGCTTTTTTTAGCTTTTTTTGTAGGGATAAGGGCACAAAAGCTCGTGCTCTTATCTGCTTTAGATTATCGCTTCAGAAAATCTCGCACTCTGAATCCACTCACCAATAAGCTTGCAAAGTAAATCACTACGCAGCATAGTAATACTAGCGCTAATATCACTAAGCGCCACAGCACAAAGCTATTTTGAGCGGCTAACGGCCATTGCTGACTAAGATAGTAAATCAGACCGTGACTGCTGTCTTGCTCCCAACTAATCACATGGCCACAGGCTACGAGCCAGAGCGCCATGAGTAGTAGCGCAGGTAGTAAGCGCAAAAAGAAGCTGAGCCAAGCGCCACTCGGTTGATAAATATTGCGTTTACGTAAGCCACGATAGAGCAAAAAAGCGTTAAGTGTCGCACCTAAACCGATAGAAAGTGCTAAGCCACTATGCTTTAATAAAGGCACTAAGACTAAATTCATTGCTTGCGTCATGACTAACACCAATACGGCGATTTTAACGGGCGTGCGAATATCTTGCTTAGCGTAGAAGCCGGGGGCTAGGATTTTGACCGCTAAAATCCCTAAAATACCAAAGCCGTAGGCGATGACAGCCTTTTGCGTTTGAGCCACATCGGTACTGCTAAAAGCGCCATAGTTAAATAACGCGGCCACTAAACCGTCACTCAGTAAGGCAAGGCCCAGCATGCAGGGTAAACCAAGTAAACAAATTAAACGTAAGCCCCAGTCCATCAATTGACTGTAGCGTTGATGGTCTTCATTAGCATGGGCAGCCGCCAGATTAGGCAGTAGCACAGTGCCTAAGGCAATGCCTAGGAGGGCTGTGGGAAATTCCATCAGGCGATCGGCAAAGGAAAGCCAGCTGACACTGCCACCCGGCAACCAGGTGGCGATATTGGTATTAATCAGAAGGGAAAGCTGCGCTACCGAAACGCCGATGGTGGCTGGCCCCATCAGCTTGATAATGCGGCGCACCGTGCTATTTTGCCAAGCCGCTTTAAAGTTTAAACTGGGGCGTGGTAGCATGCCGATTCTTGCGAGTGCTAGCCACTGTGTGCCAAGCTGCAGCACGCCACCAATCATCACCCCTACGGCGAGGGCATAAATCGGTAAGGCAAGGTGCTCGACCAGTAAAAGCGCAGCACCGATCATGGAGAGATTTAATAAAATCGGTGTAAAGGCCGGTATTGCAAATTTGCGCCAAGTATTTAGTACCCCAGAAGCTAAGGCCACCAGGGACATACAAAAGATGTAGGGGAACATCACCCGCGTCATCCAAATGGCCGCCGCATAAGGCTCGCCACCATCACGTGCAATACCGCTTGCCATCAAGGTAACAATCAGCGGCGCAAAAATTGCCCCTAGGATACTAATCAGGAGTAGCGTAGCGCCTAGAATTAAGCTCACGTGATTAAGTAAACCTTTGACTTCAGCCTCACTGTACTGCTCCTTATAAGCCCCTAAAATCGGCACAAAGGCCTGTGAAAAAGCCCCTTCGGCAAAGAGGCGACGGAGCAGATTGGGGATTCTAAAAGCGACCCAGAAAGCATCGGTTAAGGCACTGGCACCGAAAGCACGCGCAATAATAATGTCGCGTGCCAGCCCGGTAATGCGTGATAAAAAGGTTAAGCCACTAATGGTGGCGGCAGATTTGAAAAGACTCATTATTTAGGTTGTAAGCGTATCGCACCGTCAAGACGAATGGTCTCACCGTTAATCATCTCATTCGTAATGATGGCTTGCACTAATTTGGCAAAGTCCTCTGGTTGACCGAGGCGAGATGGAAAGGGGATATCCGCAGCCAGTGCATCCTGCACCTCTTGCGGCATACCGTAAAGCATCGGTGTGCCCATAATGCCGGGGGCAATGGTCACGCAGCGGACGCCATGACGTGCCATATCGCGAGCAATGGGTAGGGTCATGGCTACCACCGCACCTTTAGAGGCAGCATAAGCCGCTTGGCCAATTTGTCCTTCATAGGCGGCCACTGAGGCAGTATTAATCAAGACACCGCGTTCGCCGGTGTCCAGTGGCTCATTATCCACCATACTAGCAGCTACTAAACGGATCATATTAAAGCTGCCGATAAGATTGATGTTAATGACTTTTTGGAAGGTTGCCAGATCATGCGGGCCGTTACGACCGACCACACGCGCTGCCGGCGCAATGCCTGCGCAATTAATTAAACCGTAGAGTGGACCTAATTCGAGCGCAGCATCAACGGCGGCCTGCGCATCGTCTGCCTGAGTAACATCGCAGTGAAGGTAGCGCTGACCGAGTTCCTGGGCCAAGGCTTCGCCTGCGGCGTCATTCAGATCGGCGATCAGCACCTTGGCGCCCTGTTGGCTTAGCATTTTGACTGTACCTGCACCTAGACCTGAGGCGCCACCAGTGACGATAAAGACTTTATCCTTAATTTCCATGAGTTGTCTCCATTGTTTTACAAAAAATAATAGCGGTAAAAGGCAACAAATGCTGTTTGCCTAATCCGCTATCATCTCTTTCTTATGAAAAATGAATAATTACTTGCCGCCTTTTAGGGCGTCCATAATTTGCTTGGTAATCTCTTCTACCTGACCCACACCCTTGATACGCACGTATTTAGGGGCTTTAGGGTCGTCCTCAGCAGCCCACTGAGAATAGTAGTCGACCAGAGGGCGGGTTTGCTTTTGGTAAACCTCTAAACGATTGCGAACGGTCTCTTCTTTGTCGTCATCACGCTGAACTAAAGGCTCACCGCTCACATCATCCACACCCTCAGTTTTGGGTGGATTAAAACGAATATGGTAAGAACGACCGCTTGCAGGGTGAATCCGGCGACCGCTCATGCGCTCAATAATATCCTCGGCAGGGACATCAATCTCAACCACAAAGTCTAGATCAATGCCGGACTCCTTAAGCGCATCTGCTTGAGGTATCGTGCGCGGGAAACCGTCAAATAAATAGCCGTTTTTACAGTCGTCCTGCTGTAAGCGCTCCTTGACCAGACCGATAATAATATCGTCAGAGACTAAATCGCCTCGATCCATCACCTCCTTGGCGGCGATGCCTAATGGCGTCTGATTCTTGATAGCGGCTCTTAACATATCGCCGGTAGAGATTTGGGGAATATTGAATTCCTGAGTAATAAAATTGGCCTGTGTGCCTTTACCGGCACCCGGAGGGCCTAATAAAATAATACGCATGGTTTTTCCTCTACTTATATAATTATAATTGCATCAAAAGCATATGCTTCAACCTAAGTTTAATTGAAGTCCTTAATCAAGGTTGCTATCTGTCTCAAGATATTAAAAAAATTTACGAACGATTTCAAGATCCTCTGCGCTATCCACGCCCGGTGCGGGTGCGGAATCGGTGAGCATGACTTGGATTTTATAGCCGTGCTCTAGGGCTCTTAATTGCTCCAAGGACTCAAGTTGTTCTAAAGGGCCTTGGCTTAAGCTAGGAAACGCACTCAGAAAATGGGCACGATAGGCATATAAACCGATGTGATGATAGGCTTGCATCTGCTCAGGCAAGCGCTTAGGTTCTGCGTTAAAGCTATCGCGTGCCCAAGGAATCGGCGCACGAGAAAAGTATAAGGCCTCAGCAGTTTGCGTTAATACCACCTTAACCACGTTGGGATTAAATAGCTTCTCAAGTTGTTGGATTGGATAGGCAGCAGTGGCAATGGCTGCCGCTGGAGAGGCAGCTAGCGTGGTCGCTACTTGATTAATCAGCCTTGGTTCAATTAAGGGCTCATCGCCCTGTACATTCACCACTATCGTGTCGGAGCTAAGCTTTAATTGCTGTACTACCTCGGCCAGCCGATCGGTGCCGGAGGGGTGCGCTGCACTGGTCATCAAGGCTTGAAAGCCATGGGCAGTGACGACCTCAAAAATGGCCTCATCATCGGTTGCTACATAGACGGCTTTGGCCGCTGAGGCTTCAGCACGGCGTGCCGTATGGACCACCATCGGGGTGCCGGCAATATCGGCCAACATCTTGCCAGGTAGACGACTTGAGGCGGCACGTGCGGGCACGACGGCAATAAAATCGGGCTGTTGCTTGGCTAAGCTCATGGCGCTATGGTCTAACTACAACTACTTCGATTTCAGTGTAGCGCTATCAATCGCACGCTCGGGTAGCAAAATAGGCAGCCCATTTTCGATAGGGTAGGCCTTGCCATTTTTATCACAAATTAGGTAGTTGCGATCCTCGCTTAGGCGTAGCGGTGCTTTGGCAATAGGGCAAAGCAATTTTTTAGTAATTAGTTCGTGCATTTTTTTAATTGATTCAACAAATAGAGGCTTAAGTATAAGTCAATTCTGAATCAGTTGCTCAACCCTATCAAAGAATTTGCTATCTGAAAATTCTGCGCGCACTTTTAAAAACCAAAAACGGGCATCGGCAAAGTCGCGACATTTGATGGCATCCTTTTCCGTCATTAGAATAATTTCTTCTTGTATTCCACTAAAATCCGCCGCGCTAAAGGCATGATGGTCAGGAAAAGCGAGTTGCTTTTGCATAGGGATTTGCAGTTCTTTTAAGCTGTTAAAAAAACGTTGTGGATTACCAATACCTGCTAAGGCAGCGATAGGGCGGTGTTGGAACTGCGCTTGCCACGCTGCGACGGCGATGGATTCACCGCTTTGCAGATTGATCATATCGGTCGGACTTAAGTGCATCGCTAGCTGATAAGGCTTAGTCGTTGAGCTTGAGCTGGCACTGGGTGCGAGTTTGTGGTTGCGATTGGTGATAATAAAATCGACTTCAGCAAGCTTGTCGGCAGATTCTCTTAATGGACCCGCAGGTAAAAGACGACCATTGCCAATGCCACGCTCATCCTGCAGCAGGATTTCTACGTCACGATGCAAGGCGAGATGTTGTAAGCCATCGTCAGCAATAATCACATCAGTCTGGGGGTAGTGGGCGAGTAGGGCTGCAATTGCCAAAGCGCGTTTAGGGTGCACGGCAATGGGCGCATATTGCGCGAGCAGCGCCGGTTCATCACCAATAAGCTCGGCTTTAGCATGAGGGCCAGCGGCGACCCTAGCATCCTTGCCAATGCTTACCCCATACCCGCGGGAGATAATGCCAGGCACTCGACCTTTGCTTTTTAGGGCTTCTGTCAGGGCTGCCACGACTGGCGTTTTACCCGTGCCGCCAACGTAGATATTACCTACGACAATCACGGGGCAAGGCGCCTGATAAACACGCAAATAGCCTGTTTGATAGAGTCGCTTTCTAAGCTTTTGAAGCGCGCCGTTGAGCGCTGCCAGGGGAAGTAGGGCTGTACTCAATGCACCACCACTTTGCCACTGCGCCTGCAAGCGCGTGCTGAGCGTGTTGTTCGATTGGCTTTTGCTGGTGTAAGAATGCGTTTTCATTGGACAATCAATTAGCTAGGGAACTTACCCACAAAAGCTGTGGATAACTTTGTGAATAAATCACAAGATGTCTGTTATTATACGTAGCCTAGCGATGATTGTTCAATTACTGGGCAAAATCTCAAAAATGGAATTTACTATTTAAAATCAATAGCTTGTGATGGTTTTATTAAGCGAAGCTTGAGGAGCTTGCTGTAAACTAGCTGTTTCTTGATAAAAAACAGACATTCTCTCAGCTTGTGGACAACTTCAAATAATTTTTAGAAAAAAGCGTTGATACTACCGAATAAAATCGCATCAAGCAATCGCTATAATTAATTTTCAAAAAAATCCTCCATCTCATCATTTTTTAAGAATTCTTGTAAGATAGTAGAAGCCAAATAGGGGTGAAGTTTGAGGATGTACGTGTAAGTGCTTAGTTTCATGAGCGCTTTTGGGATTTGATTTTGTAAAAATCATTAATCCACAAAAAATGTGGATAACTTTGTGAATAACTTAGCGAGTATCCGTAGTTATACGTATCCTCAGGGCAGTTGCTTAAAAAGGGCGCAATATTTTTGAAATATTAATATACCTTATTTTTCAATAGTTTATGGGGATTTATTAAGGTATTAAATTAGAATTGAGCGCTAAGGAATCAATTTTTTCTGTGTTAAACCACTATTTTCGCAGTTGTGGAAAAGTAATTGTCTTTTTTAATAAATGAGTGGATTTTTGCGTAATTATTTGCTATGGACTTGGAAAAAGTACTTTCTGTTACAGAATTAAGTCATCTGATTAGTCAAACCTTGGAGTATCAACTACCCCTATTCCGGGTGGAAGGCGAAATCTCTCAAATCACCAAAGCCTCTTCAGGGCATTATTACTTTTCGATAAAAGATGAGTTTAGTGCTATGAATGCAGTGATGTTTCGCGGGCGTGCGATGGCCTTGGATTTTCAGCCGAAACAGGGGGATATGGTTGAGCTCAAAGGCAAGTTGTCTTTATTTGCGGCCAGAGGTTCTTTGCAAATTCAGGTCGACGAGATGCGGCGCGCGGGTCTAGGCACGCTCTTTGAGCGCTATTTGCAGATACTGGATAAGCTTAAAAAAGAGGGCTTATTTGATGAAGATCGTAAACTCGCCATTCCCGCCTATCCTCGGCGCGTGGGCATTATTACATCCTTACAGGCCGCTGCCTTACACGATGTGCTAACCGCGTTAAGGCGTCGAGCGCCGCAATTTCAAGTGACGATTTATTCTAGTTTGGTGCAGGGGGCAGAAGCGGTTGATGCATTGATGCGAGCCTTAGCGCAGGCTGAATTACGTCAGGAAGTGGATGTGATTTTACTGGTGCGGGGTGGTGGTAGTTTAGAAGATCTATGGTGCTTTAATGATGAGCGCCTTGCGCGTATGATAGCCGCTTGTACGATACCGATTGTGAGCGGGGTAGGGCATGAGACGGATGTGACTATTGCGGACTATGTGGCCGACTTACGTGCGGCAACGCCCACGGCGGCGGCTGAGCTTATTAGTAAAGCGGCCTATACCTTACCAGCGATCTTAAAGGATTATCATCAGCGGATTGGTCGGGTGATGCTGCAGCTGCTAGCTGAGCGACAAGCTCGTTTTGATGAATTGCAGCCACGTTTAAATCGTCATATGGAACGTATTTTGCTAGATAAAAGCTTGCGTTATGATGAGTTACAGCAGCGTTTAGTGGCACCGCAACGTTTATTGACGCAATATGATGCACAACGCCTACAAATGCAACAAGCGTTGCAACGTCAATGGCTTAATTTATTTACAAATAAACACAAGCTATTGGAGGGGTTATGTTTGCGTTTAGCATCTAGAAAGCCTAATATAGAAGTAGAGTGCGATCGCTTAAGCCAGTGGCGGGAGCGACTCCATCGAGCCGTTGCGCAGCAATTAAAAACTCATCAACAAGTATTTGAGCAACAACGTCAGCTGTTGCATAATATGAATCCGAAGCAGGTTTTGCAGCGCGGATTTTCCATTGTGTATGATGCTGAGGGACAGGTAGTCCGAGATGCGGATCAATTGCGCGTTGATGATGAGCTTCAGTTAGAGTTTGCCAGCGGTCGTGCTGCAGTACATGTCAAATCATTAAATTTTAAGGAGCAATGATTTATGAGTAACTTTACTTTACCTCCATTACCCTATGAGATGAACGCTTTAGAGCCCCACATTTCTAAGGAGACACTTGAGTACCATTACGGTAAGCACCACCAAACCTATGTGACTAACTTAAATAATCAGGTACCTGGTACTGAGTTTGAGGGTAAATCGCTAGAGGAGATCGTTAAGTCTTCAAGTGGTGGTATTTTTAATAACGCAGCTCAGGTATGGAATCACACCTTCTACTGGAACTGCTTATCGCCTAATGGCGGTGGTCAGCCTAGCGGTGCTTTATTAGATGCGATTAATGCTAAGTGGGGCAGTTACGATGCCTTCGTTGAGAAGTTTAACGCTTCTGCTGCGGGTAACTTTGGTTCAGGTTGGACCTGGTTAGTGAAAAAGTCTGACGGTACAGTTGATATTGTGAATACTAGCAATGCCGGTACGCCTTTAACCACGGACGATAAGCCCTTACTTACCTGTGATGTGTGGGAGCACGCTTACTACATCGATACGCGTAACTCTCGTCCTGAGTACTTAAAGAACTTCTGGGCACTTGTTAACTGGAAATTTGCTGAGGAAAACTTCGCTTAATTGCTAGCTTAGTTTAAGTCTTTCGCAAGGCGCCTTAACTGTCTACCGGTTGGGGCGCTTTTTGCTGTGCTTATCTTGCGGCGCTTATATCGCGACTTTTTATGCCGCCAATCATTCAACATCATGAGTACAAATAAAGCGACTTTAATCGGTCTTGTGGCTATTTTTCTCTGGAGCTCAATCGTCGGCCTAATTCGTAGCGTCAGTGAGTATATGGGTGCTACCGGTGGGGCCGCCATGATTTATACGGTTGCTTCGGTGTTATTGCTGTGCTCTGTGGGTTTTGTGCGGCTAAAGGACTTTCCTAAGCGCTATTTGGTTTGGGGAAGCGTGTTATTTGTGGCCTATGAGCTGTGCCTGGCTTTGTCCATTGGCTATGCCTCAAATGCCATACAAGCGATTGAGGTGGGGATGGTGAATTATTTATGGCCCACCTTTACCATTGTGGCAGCGATCCTATTTAATCGTCAGCGAGCCAATTTCTTAATTATCCCCGGTTTTTTGATTTCAATCTTAGGCATCTTCTGGGTTTTGGGGGCTGAGCATGGCGTCGATTTCTACCGCATGCTGAGTAATATTCAGACGAATCCCTTAAGCTACGGTTTAGCCTTTTTAGGCACATTGATTTGGTCGGCTTATTGTGTAGTGACGGCAAGAATGGCGCAGGGGCATAATGGTATTACGCTCTTTTTTATGCAGGTGGCGCTCAGTTTGTGGCTTAAATACGGCCTAGAGGCGAATCAAACTATTCACTTTAGCACTGAGGCATTGATTTATTTGATATTGGCTGCCATTGCCATGGGCTTTGGCTATGCCGCATGGAATGTGGGTATTTTATACGGCAATGTCACTATTCTTGCGGGCGCTTCCTACTTTATCCCTGTGTTATCGGCTGCCTTGTCGATGGTGCTATTACGTACACCGCTCTCATGGACCTTTTGGCAAGGGGCGATCATGGTCTGCGGCGGGGCGATTTTATGCTGGTTAGCTACCGGTGCAGGCAAAAAGTCATCGCCATGTCGCGCTGAGGCGCCGGATGAGGGCGAGGCCTCATCCGGATCAAGTCGATGTTTATAAACACGCTCGAATGACATCATTAATTGCAGGCACCACAGGCTCACGCTGAAATACCTTGAGGTGCGCATGAATGGCGCCTTGACCATGGGTGGGGAGGGCAATTTCAATGATGGCTTGTGGTTGATTGCTGTCCGGGCTAGGTACCGCACCGCTCCAAATATCGGTTGTGCGAGGACGTACATAAGCGCTTTGCTGATAGGCTTTGAGCTTGTCATTTAAGCACATGGCTAGGACTTCAGGTACTTTGTCGGTGCCTTGATCGAAGGTACGTACATACGTTTCATTGCCCACAGTCTGGGTACCGAATGAGCCACACGCCGTGAGTAATAAGCCGCTAGCTAAGGCAACTGCCGGTAATAATCGTTTTTTCATAAATATCATGCTCCAAATCGTAAAAATACAGTGCCCCTAAGGCACAATGCCTTCCACGCGCTGCCCCACCTGAATATGATGACGCTCAAACCAGCCCTGATTTACCTCTAAGGCAAATTGTGCCGGTGCAGTGGAGCAAACACTACGCTCATCAAGCGCTTGCATATCGAAAATCTCAATAATAGTGGCATCTTTATCCAGATAAGCAATGCTAAGCGGGATGTAGGTATTACGCATCCAAAAGCAGAGGCGCTCTGCTTGCTCAAACACAAAGAGCATACCGCGCTCCTCCTCCATAACATGGCGATGCATTAAACCACGTTGACGGCTTTGATTGGTAGCGGCAATCTCCACTTCTAAGGTACTGTTGCCAAGCCGTAGCAGTTGCGTTGGTAGTTGAGGCGCTGACTCAGTAGAGGCAGCTTGGCTTGTGGCTGGCATCAGCACGCTAGCCAGCATTAGACTAAGACTAAAGAAGAGGGGTTTAATATATCGCATTGACCGCCGACCTATTCCTTTGTAAATTAATCCTAAGTTCAACCACATAACTTGAATTATTCGTGTTTAGACTTCATTTTAAACATCGTATTAAGATAATAGACTACTCTAGTATTTATCGCTTGTTTATTATCGGTGCCGATTTGATTTTTAATTTAGAAAATGTCGACCAATACAGAAATTTATCACGCAGCTAAAAAGCAAAAAGCCAAGCTTAAGCCACCATCTTTTTATCAGGTTTTGATGCATAACGATGATTACACCACCACGGATTTTGTGGTGGAGGTGTTACAGCGGTTTTTTGCCTTAGATATTGAGCGTGCGGTGGCCATTATGCTTAAAGTACATCATGAGGGTAAGGCAGTGTGTGGCGTCTTTAGCCGTGATATTGCCATGACCAAGGTTGAATTGGTTAGGGATTATGCTAGGCAGCATGAGTATCCCTTGCGTTGCAGCTGTGAACCGGTTTAAATAAACGAGTAGCATAGTCAGTAGGTAGCCCTACGTCGACTCAATTTACAGAGGTATATATATGATTTCCCAAGAACTCGAAGTGACGATTCACCTAGCCTTTGTCTCGGCTCGTACGCAACGTCATGAGTTCGTGACAGTTGAGCATTTGCTACTGGCCTTATTGGATAATAATGAGGCGCTTGAGGCTTTGCACGCTTGCCACGCCAATATCCCTTTATTGCAAAAGCAATTACGCAGCTTTATTGAGGATAATACACCCACGCTACCCGAGGGGGATAGCACGGATGCGCAGCCTACGCTTGGCTTTCAGCGGGTGATTCAACGAGCGGTGATGCATGTCAATGCGGTCCAGGGCTCTGCCGCCGATAAAGCCAGACGTCAGGTCACCGGAGCGCATATTTTGGTGTCTTTGTTTTCTGAAAAGGATGCGCATGCGGTTTATTTCTTGCAAGAGCAGGAGATTAATCGCATTGATATTATCGAGTTCCTATCGCACGGCCAAAGCAAGGATAAAGCGAGCAAGGATCCGGCATCGCAGGCCAATGCGCAGGAGGGAGCGGGGGCAGCTGAGGAGGAACAAAGCACGCCCTTGCAGCAGTGGGCGGTTGATTTAAACGAGCTGGCCGAGCAGGGTAAGCTGGATCCGGTATTGGGGCGTGAGCATGAACTCGATAGAGTGGTGCAGGTGCTATGTCGTCGTCGCAAGAATAATCCGCTACTCGTGGGTGAGGCTGGTGTCGGTAAAACTGCCATTGCCGAGGGCTTGGCACAGCGTATTGTCGCTGCCAAGGTACCCGAGATTTTAAAAAGCGCCAAAATTTACTCGCTTGATATGGGTTCCTTGCTTGCTGGCACTAAGTACCGCGGTGATTTTGAGCAACGTATTAAGTCTTTGCTCAAGCAATTAGAGACGATTGATAATTCTATACTCTTTATTGACGAGATTCACACCATGATTGGTGCCGGTTCGACCTCTGGCAGCACCATGGATGCCAGTAATTTACTTAAACCCGCCTTGTCTTCAGGTAAGTTGCGCTGTATGGGTGCGACTACGTACAAGGAGTATCGCGGTATCTTTGCAAAGGATCACGCCTTATCACGCCGCTTCCAAAAAGTTGACGTGGTTGAGCCTACACCTGAGGAAACCATTGATATTCTCAAGGGCTTAAAAACACGCTTTGAGGATTATCACGAAATTCGTTATAGCCAAGCAGCGATTGAAGCGGCGGTGGAGTTATCCGTGCGCTATTTAAATGATCGCTTTTTACCGGATAAAGCCATTGATGTGTTGGATGAAGCCGGTGCCGCTCAGCGTCTATTGCCTAAATCACGCCAGAAAAAGCTCTTAGGTAAGGCCGAGGTGGAAGCCACGATCGCTAGCATGGCACGAATTCCGGTGGCTGCTGTTTCTAATGATGAGCGAGCGAAGTTGCAGGGCTTGGAGTCCGAGCTTAAATCGACGATTTTTGGTCAGGACGATGCAATTGTGGCCCTGGTTTCAGCAATGAAGATGGCGCACTCGGGTTTAGGTAGAGAGGATAAACCAATTGGTTCATTTCTATTTAGCGGTCCAACCGGTGTGGGTAAGACTGAGGTGACTAAGCAACTCGCTCAGAGTTTAGGCATTGAGCTGATACGTTTCGATATGTCTGAGTATATGGAAGCACATGCGGTATCACGCTTAATCGGTGCGCCTCCGGGCTATGTGGGCTACGATGATGGGGGTTTATTAACCGAGCAGATTAATAAGCATCCACACAGCGTGCTGCTACTTGATGAGATAGAAAAAGCCCATCCAGCCATTTACAACATCCTATTGCAAGTGATGGATCACGGTACCTTGACTGACACCAATGGTCGCAAGGCCGATTTCCGTAATGTGGTGATTGTGATGACGACTAACGCCGGTGCGCAGCATCTTAGTAAACGCAGTATCGGTTTTGCTGAGAGCTCGCAGCAGGGTGATGAGATGCAGGAGATTAATCGCACCTTTACACCGGAGTTCCGTAATCGTTTAGATGCCATTATTTCCTTTGCGCCGCTAGACCGTGACATTATTTTGCGGGTGGTTGATAAGTTCTTAATTGAGCTTGAGCAGCAGTTACGCTTAAAGCAGGTTGAGGTGGTGTTTACTGATCGATTGCGAGAGTATTTGGCGCAGCATGGCTTTGACCCGCAAATGGGGGCTCGTCCAATGCACCGCCTGATTCAGGATAAGATCCGCCGCGCCTTGGCTGATGAGTTGCTTTTTGGTCATCTGGCAAATGGCGGTTATGTCAGCGTGGATATTGATGAGGAGGCCAAGGTATTACTTGATTTTGAGCAACCTAAAGTCAGACGACGCAAAAAGGCCGAAGTCGTCGATTAGTAGAGGCGTTTAGAAGCTACCCGGTTATTTGTTTTAGGGCATCTAACCGGGTATTTTTGTTTTTAAAGGCTTATAATTTCTATCTATTCAATTATTTTAATTTTGTCTTATACCATGAAAAAACAATTCATTAGCACGCTCTTAGCATTCAGCCTAGCTGGCGCCGTCAATGCAGAGGTGGTCGTTGGGGTGACTGTCTCCAGCACGGGTCCAGCGGCTGCCATCGGTATTCAATCGCATAATGCGATTAAATTATGGCCTGACACCCTAGGGGGTGAAGCGGCGCGTTATATTGTGTTGGATGATGCGACGGACGTGAGTAAGGCGGTGCGCAATGTACGCAAACTGACGTCTGAAGATGGTATTGACTTACTGGTAGGGCCTAATATTACCGCTGGTGCCTTGGCCATTTTAGATGTGCTGGTGGAAACTAAAACCCCGATGATTTCTTTGGTTGGCTCTGGTTCCGTGGTGCAGCCGGTGAATGAAGGCGGGCGTGAGTGGGCCTACAAAATGTCGCAAAATGATAATCTCATGGCCCAAGCCTTGGTAGAGGATATGCAAAAGCGCGGCTTTAAAACCATTGGCTATATTGGCTACGCTGATGCCTATGGCGATAGTTGGTGGCGTGAGTTTTCCGCAGCAGCCGACGGCAAGCTTGAAATCGTTGCTCGAGAAACTTATCAGCGTACTGATAGCAGTACCATGGGACAGGTGTTAAAGTTGCTCAGCGCTAAGCCAGATGCGATTTTGATTGCCGGTGCTGGTACGCCCACAGTGTTGCCGCAAAAGACCTTAAAAGAGCGTGGTTATGAGGGTCAAATTTATCAAACACATGGTATTGCCACACCTGAATTTTTGCAGGTAGGTGGTGCCGTGGTTGAGGGTACCTTATTCCCTACTGGTCCCAGTGTGGTGGCCCGTACGCTACCGGACGAGCATCCAGCAAAGCAAAAGGCCTTAGACTTTGCTGAAACTTACGAGGCAAGCTATGGTGAGGGTACCGCTACGCAGTTTTCCAGCGACGCGTGGGGCGCGTGGGTGCTAGCGGATTCCGCTGTGGCGCGCACCTTGGCCGAGGGCTTAAAGCCTGGTACCACAGCTTTCCGTGAGGCCTTACGTCAACAGTTAGAGCAGACTAAGGATTTAATTGTACCCACTGGTGTGTTAAATGTGACGCCACAGGACCATCAGGGTTTTGATGCACGTGCAGTGGTGATGGGCCAGGTCAAAGACGGTCAATTTGTGTACGCCGAATAGCTCATTCGACGCCACGGTATTGTTGCGTTACTTAGTAGAGGCAGAGGGTTGTTGACTTTCTGCCTTTGCTTTTTTTGAACGTAGGGTAATGGAGACGATTTCTGATTCTACCCCAATACGCACGGGTAAGCCGCCCCATAAGCCTGCCCCTCGACTAAGGTAGAGGTACATATCGCCAATGTGATAAAGCCCCATCAAATAGCCTTGATTCGCCATTTTAGTGACTAGATTCAGCCCCAGCAGTTGGCCGCCATGGGTATGCCCTGAGAGCTGTAGACTCACGCCTTTAGCGGCATGGCGCTTGGCGTCAGCGGGGCGATGACTCATGAGAATAATCATATCCTCAGCACTAGTCCCCTTAAGGGCTTTATCAATATCCGGCATCTCTTTGCCAAAGCGCTTGGCCACCGGATCCGTAATGGCGGCAAGCACTATTTCATCACTGCCACGGACAATGCGCACATTTTCATTGATTAATACCGGTAAAAACAGCTCTTCTTTAAAGGTTGTTAGCCATTCGTCTAGGCCTGAATAATACTCATGATTGCCTAAGGAGATCCACACCCCATCTTTGGCAGTGATGCTCTTAAAGGGGCGAATATCGCGGTGACGGTGTTGCGGGGTACCGTCAATTAAATCACCAGTGATTAGGATTAAATCGGGATTTTCATGCATGGCGATTCTCAGTGTTTCCTCAAGCCATGATTCCGGCAGTAAGCGACTGGCATGGAGATCGGTGAGATGCACCACCTGATAACCATCAAAGGCGGGGGGCAGTTTATCAAACTCCAATTCCAGATGGGTGACATTGGGAAAACTCACCGCACGCCACACACCGACAGCACACACAAAGGTTGAAAACATCAACATAAAGCTGCTGTTGAGCGGTGATAAGAGCGCACGTCGCACCCGCTCACCTTTATCGAGGGTATAGCTTAAAGCCAGCAGGGTGTCGCGCAACAGTAAGGCAATGGCCAACACCATCATGGAAGCATAGGTCCAACCCATGGTCATGACGATCCAAGCGGGTAACTCTGGCGCCGCTAAGCCGCCGGGGAGCAGTTTTTGGATAAGGTGAATCTGAGACGCGAGCAGTACGATGCCCGCATAGCTCAGCTTAAACCACCAACGTAGCGGCAGTGGGCGTATCAGACGTATATAAATATAAATAAAAAGCAGTAGACCAACGAGGTGAATTAACATTTACATCCTTTTGATAGATTGCTTTGCTGCTTTGCTAAGCGCTTTTTTAGCGGTACTTTTGCGGACAGCGGGGTGTGGTGGTTTGTCCTTGAACTCGCACAGATCACTGATCCCACATTGCCAACATTTGGGTGAGCGCGCCGTACAAACGTATCGGCCATGTAAAATTAACCAATGATGCGCATCTAATAAAAACTCCTTAGGTACCAGGCGCAGTAAGCGTTGCTCCACTTCCAATACGTTTTTGCCTTTGGCAATGCCTGTACGGTTGGAAACTCTGAAAATATGCGTGTCCACCGCCATTGCAATTTCGGAAAAGGCCGTATTAAGCACCACATTGGCGGTTTTACGACCTACGCCCGGCAAGGACTCAAGGGCAGCACGATCATTAGGTACTTCACTGCCATATTGCTCAACTAGAATCTTGGCGGTGGCTAGGGCATTTTTCGCTTTAGTTTTGTAAAGTCCGATGCTTTTAATGGCTTCAGTAAAGCGCTCTAAGCCCATATCCAATAGGTCTTGTGGGGTTTTGACGGTAAGGAATACTGGTTCCATCGCCTTATTAACCGAGACGTCGGTGGCTTGTGCTGATAGTAATACCGCAATTAATAATTGAAAATTATTGTGGAATACCAACTCAGTGGTGGGTTTAGGATTGGCAGCACGAAAACGCTCAAAAATTGCTTGACGTTTTTGTTTATTCATCAGTTCTTATCGTTAGAAGTAGCAACTGCGTTACGGCGTGCCCGTGCTTTAGCTAGGGCAGCGGCAATGGCAGCTTGCTTGGGGTCAGTACGCTCATCTGTCTTGCTGACGGTGTTAGTGAGTTGGGCAGGGCGACTTTGATTTAGACTGCGTGCAGCGGCGGTGGCTAAGCGCTGTTGCTCCGCAGCGGCTTCTTTTTCAAGACGCGCCTCTCGTGCTTGGTAATGTTGCCAAGCGGCGCTTGCATCGTCCTGGGTCCATTGGCGTTGAGCCGGCACCATGCTAATACAGTCGACAGGGCAGGGGGCGACACAGAGTTCACAGCCGGTACAGCGTGAAGCCATAATTGTGTGCATGTATTTATTCGCACCGATAATGGCATCGACTGGACAGGCTTGGATACAGAGGGTACAGCCGATGCAATGACGTTCCTCAATCCGTGCTAGTTGCAATGGCACATGTTCGCCGCATTCCTCCGTATTTAGAGGTAGCGTAGGGCGAGACAAGAGTGCGGCAAGTGCAGCAATGCCGGCTTCACCCCCTGGTGGGCAGCGGTTAATTGCCTCGCCCTCTGCAATGGCTGTCGCATAGGGGAGGCAACCGTCATAACCGCACTTGGTGCATTGGGTTTGAGGTAAAACAGAATGAATTTGTGCGACTAATGGATTCATTGCTTTAGCTTGTTTTGCCTCATGATTGTGCGTTTTTAGGGGCGGCTTTATTAGCAGCTGCTGGACTTGTCTTTGTTGCTGCCTTGGTGGCCGTAGTAGACGCTTGGGTGGAGCGTTGAGCTTCAGCCGGAGGCGTGACCGCCGTGCTTGGCGCAGCTTGTGCTGGGGCAGGCGCTTTGGCACTTTGCTCTACGCCCTCGAGACTGCCTTGTTTAGCGGTCGGGGTGTTGGAGCTGCTTGCTTTCGTTGCCGCCTCGGCCGTTGCTTTCGCTGTGGCAGCGGCTTTCTTCGCAGCGTCAGCACGGGCGCGCGCCTCAGCCGCTTGGCGTGCTTTTGCTTCGGCAGCAGCCTTGGCTTCAGCCTCAGCTTTCGCCGCAGCCTCTGCCTCTGCTTTTTTCTTGACCTCGGCGGCTGCTAATAACTTAGCTTCGGCCTCGGCTGCTTCAAGCGCCTCTTGCTTGGCTTTTTCAATGGCCTCTTCGCGCTCTCGCACTTTCGCTATTTCTGCTTCTTTGGCAGCCTTGCTTGCTGCCCGAGCCGCTTGGCGGGCAGCTGCACGCGCTTTGGCCTCATTTTCTCGGCGAATGGCGATTTCAACTTCCGCTCTTAGGCGTGCCAGTAGCTGCTCCTCTTCATCAATTTGAGCCTCATGAATAAAGTCTGCAACCACAGGGAAAATATGATTACGCCAACGGCTACCGGAGAAAATACCGTAATGACCGCTGCCCTCAGCCACAAAGGCCTTTTTCTTATCTGCTGGGATATTAGGCGTCAGTTCAAGGGCCGCACTGGTTTGACCGATGCCAGTAATATCATCCAGCTCACCTTCAACCGTCAATAAGGCGGTTGCTTTGATGCTGCTAGGATCGATTAAATGATGACCTACATACCAGGTGCCGTTGGGTAAGGCATGATCTTGGAACACGACTTTGACCGTTTGTAAGTAGAACTCTGCCGGTAAATCACACACGGCATTGTACTCATCATAGAAGGTACGGTGCTTTTCTGCTTCGGGTTCATTACCACGCATTAGATCAAGGTAGTACTCGTGGTAGGACTTCAAATGTAAGCGTGGATTCATGGCAATAAAGCCCATCAGCTGCATAAAGCCTGGATAGACTAAACGACCATTACCGGGGTAGCGGGGCGGTACGCGCTGAATCATTTGCGTCTCAAACCAAGCGAGCGAATGGCGGTCGGCCAGGTTATTGACAACCGTCGGTGACTCGCGGGTATCAATCGGTCCACCCATTAAGATCATGCTGAGTGGCACGAGTGGGTCATCTTGTTGAGACATGAGGGAAACCGCACCCATCACTGGCACGGCTGGCTGACACACCGCCATCACGTGTACACGCTTATTGATGGAGTGTAAGAAAGAGATTAAATAGTACACATACTCGTCAAGGTCAAAGGCCCCTTGGTTGACTGGTACCGTACGTGCATCCAACCAATCAGTCACATACACATCAAAATCAGTCAACATACGGCGTACGGTGTCGCGCAACAAGGTCGCATGATGGCCTGAGTAAGGCGCCACAATCAGCACCGAAGGATCGCCGCCAGGGTCTTTGGAGGCACTGCGCTTAAAATGCAATAAATTACAGAAGGGCTTATTAACCAAGGTTTCAATGCTTACCTTAGCCATTTCACCGTTAATTTCAACCTCATCAATCCCCCATTCTGGCTTGGCATACTCCTTGCCAAGCCGGTTAAAGAGATCAAAACGTGCAGCAAAGCGACGTGAACCCGGCACATAGGAATAGGGGCTGAAAGGGTTGGTAAAGGTTTCTGCTACTAGTGACGATGCATAGCTCAAAGGCGACAGCATCAGACGATTCATTTCATAGATGTTGTATAGCATGATTGCTCTCCCCAGCGTGTGCCATAAAAGCCGTCAGCACGAGCGCAAGTTGAAGGTGATGATGATAGAACTACCAGTATTTTTCTACAGCTAAGTTGCCTAAATTACCACGGCGACCGGATTTAAATCCTAACTCGCCCAAGCGCTTACGCGCTTCAGTGGTCATGCCCGGATTGCCGCACAGCATAATGCGTGCGACCTCCGGATCCATCGCATGTCCGGCAAGCTCCGCTAACTCACCACTAACAATTAAGTCAGTGAGACGCTTTTGCGGATAGTCTTGATGTGCTTCGCGCGTCGAAATGGCTAAGTAAACAAAACGATCGCCATATCGCTCCTTGACATCTTGTATCAAGTCAGTATAAGCGAATTCATTAATAAAACGAGTACCATGGCATAAAATCACACGATCGAAGCTTTGCCATGTTTTTTCATCGCCCAGCATGGGTAAAAAGGCGGATAAGCCGGTGCCTGTTGACAGTAACCATAAATCGCCGCCTTGAGGGAATTGATCAATGGTTAAAAAGCCAAAGACCGATTTGTCTATATAAATCGTATCACCGGCTTCTAATTCATAAAGACTGGGACTGAACAGACCGTCGGACACCAAGGTGGCAAAGAACTCAAGCTGTTCATCGTCCGGCTGATTTACCATGGAAAACGCACGCCACGTCATATCCGCAGCGGGTGGTGTTTTTTCATCCTCGTCTAAACCGAGGGCTAGACCTAAGCGTGCGTACTGCCCCGGCTTAAAACTGAACTCAGGACTACGTGTGGTTTTAATTGAGAACAGTTTGCCTGGAACCCAGATCTTTTTATCTACAACAGTCTGGACGGTATAAGGTAAATCAGAAATTTCAGTCATTGCGATGTCATTATCTTTCTAAATATTGTAGTTTATTCTCAACCCCGTTCCACTCGTCCGCATCAGGCAAGGGCTCACGGGTACGGGTAATGGAGGTAAATAAGGGCGTCAACTCAGCGTTTAACTGGATAAAGTGGACTTGATCCTCGGGTACATCCTCCTCCGCAAAAATTGCATTTGCCGGACACTCGGGGACACAGACCGCACAGTCAATGCACTCATCTGGATCAATCACTAAGAAGTTAGGACCCTCTAAGAAACAGTCCACAGGACAGACGTCCACACAGTCGGTGTATTTACACTTAATACAGTTTTCAGTTACTACATGTGTCATGATGAAGACAACTCCAAATAAAATCGGGCGATAAAAAGCGCACCCTTTAGAATAACGTTATTTTAACCAATCCTAAGCACTGAAGTGTTGAAAACCCTTTACTGTGATAATGTATTGAATAATTGTGCTTTTTATCGGATAAGAAATGATTATTAATTCATTATTGGACACGGATTTATATAAATTCAGCATGATGCAGGTGGTATTACATCAGTTCCCGGCCGCTCATGCAGAGTATCGTTTCAAGTGTCGTAACGACAATGTGAATTTACGTCCCTACATTGATGAGATCCGAGAGGAGGTCAGGCATTTATGCAGCCTGCGTTTTAAGCAAGATGAGCTTGATTATTTGCGCAGTTTACGCTTTATTAAGTCGGATTTTGTGGATTTTCTCGGCTTGTTTCAGCTCTCCGAGCGTCATTTCTTTATCGGCGAGGGTGACTCACCTAATGAGATCTCGATTGAGGCAAAGGGGCCTTGGTTACATACCATCCTTTTTGAGATCCCAGTCCTTGCCATTGTAAACGAGGTCTATTTTCGTAATAACTACCCAAGCATGGATTTGGCGGAGGGGCGACGCCGTCTACAAAGTAAAATTGAGCAGGTGCATGCCTTTGACCCAGAGGCGGCGTTTTTTCGATTGGCGGAGTACGGTACACGGCGTCGTTTTTCTCGTGAATGGCATTATGAAGTGGTCAGAACCTTGTGTGAGCAGATGGGCCAATGCTTTGTGGGTACCAGTAATGTGCTACTGGCGCGCGAGTATGACACCTTGCCCTTAGGTACCATGGGGCATGAGTATTTGCAGGCGTGTCAGGCATTGGGGCCGCGCTTACGTGATTCGCAGATATTTGCCTTTGAGCGTTGGGCCCGAGAGTATCGTGGTGACCTAGGGATTGCCTTATCCGATGTCTATGGTTTAGATGCGTTTTTACGTGATTTTGATCTCTATTTTTGTAAGCTCTTCGACGGAGCGCGGCATGATTCAGGCGACCCCTTTGAATGGGGTGAGCGCATGCTGGCTCACTATCAATCGCATCGTGTAGACCCTAAAAATAAATCCTTAATTTTCTCCGATGGTTTGGATATCCCTTTAGCCATGAAAATCGCCGAGCGCTTTAAGGACCGCTGCAAAACCTCCTTTGGTATTGGCACGAATTTGACGAATGATATGGGCGTGCCGGCCTTACAGATTGTGATGAAGATGGTGCGTTGCAATGGTCAACCGGTGGCTAAGATTTCCGATGAGCCTAGCAAGACCATGTGTGATGATCCAGCCTATTTGGCTTATTTACGGCATGTGTTTAATATGCCGACACCCGATGAGGCTGCCACCATTGCAAGAGATCCGGGTTAAGCGCCTAGGTTGAGATAAGCGCCATCAGGGTGGCGCCTATTTCCTCAGCCTGAGCGACCTGCGCTACACCGAGTTGCTTGGGCGCTAGGATTTGCGCTTGGCTTGCTGCCGCTGTGTTTAGAATAATGGCAGGCACCGCCTCATTTAAGCGCCATCCTCTGCAAATACGTTGTAGTTGCTTCAGCGCAGCCGTGCCATCCGTACCCGCAGCGATAATGGCACTATAGTAGCGCCCCTCGATCTGCCCCAGTAGTGGATAGTAGTAATGGTCAAAAAACTCCTTCATTTGACCACTTAAGCTAGCGAGATTTTCTGGCGCACAAAATAAATAGGCGTGTGCACTGAGTAGCTCCGCCAAGCTCACCTCAGCCGCCTTTTTTACTAGCAGTTGGTACGGCGTATCATCCATACTCGCTAACTCATCAATCAATGCCTCAGCGGCTGCCGCTGCCGCCTTTGCCGCCTGCTCGGAGGCGCCCGTGCGGCTGTGCCAAATAATGAGTAGCGTTTTATGTTTAGTT
Organism: Oligella sp. HMSC05A10; assembly: GCF_001808335.1. Classification (NCBI taxonomy): domain Bacteria; kingdom Pseudomonadati; phylum Pseudomonadota; class Betaproteobacteria; order Burkholderiales; family Alcaligenaceae; genus Oligella; species Oligella sp. HMSC05A10. The sequence continues at coordinate 34,253 of NZ_KV792955.1, forward strand.
TGCATCGGCAACTCCATGCTAAGGGGCAGTGTGATGAAATATCAAAGCCTTTTCAATAATCTCGGTTGCAACCATTGTAAGCGGTACAATAGTTATCATGGTAATGCATTACCGCCATGGTTAATGACCCTGGTGCATAAGTATATAGCCTAAGTTTATCAATCCTTATTGTAGACTGATGGCTTGCAGTAGCAAACTACATTCATTGATCCATTTTTTAAGTAATCTACATGATTAAAAAAGTGCTTGCAGGTGAGGATGACCACCATTTTAGTGAGTCTTGGTTAAGCCCTATTTATGAAGACTTGACTGAGGAAGACGCAGCGAAACTACGGCTGGCGATTGAGTGGGCTGAAAAGCGTCTCACTGGCAAGTCCATGTTTACGACTGAGCCTTGTGTGCGTCATGCCAAAGGCGTATTGCACTCCTTATCCTTGTTGCAAATGGATGTGACCTCAATGATTGCCGGTATCTTGGCTTCATTGCCGAGCGAGCCGGATCCAAAGCAAGCACACGAGATTCGCCAAGAAATTTTGGCGCTTTTTGGGCTAGAGGTGCTGAATTTAGTCCAAGGCACTCGTACCTTAATTCGTATTGGGGCTCAAGCCACGCTGGCTGAAAAAAAAGACAGTGAGCAAGTGCAGGATCAGCAGGAGATGTTGCGTAAGATGCTGCTGGCTCTGGCTAGTGATTTGCGCATTGTCATCTTGCGTTTGGCTTCACGCCTACAGACCTTACGTTGGTATAGTGACTCCAAGCGACCATGTCCACTGATATTGGCTCAACAAACGCGTGATATTTATGCTCCCTTAGCTAATCGCTTGGGGATCTGGCAGATTAAATGGGAGCTAGAAGATCTTTCCTTCCGTTTTTTAGAGCCGGCAATTTATCGTGATATTGCCAATAAATTAGAGGTGCGCCGGACTGAGCGTGAGGAATTGGTGCAGCGCTTTATTGATAAGCTCAATACCAATCTGCAGCAGCTTAATATTCATTCTGAAGTGACGGGGCGAGCGAAGCACATCTACAGTATTTACAATAAAATGCGCAATAAAAATCTCTCGTTCGAGGAGATTTATGATTTACAGGCGATACGTATTATCACCGAGACCGAGCGTGATTGTTATACCGTATTATCATTGACGCATTCATTGTGGACCCCGGTGATGGATGAGTTTGATGACTATATCGCCCGTCCTAAACCCAATGGTTATCGCTCTCTGCATACGGTGGTGCAGGACGAAAGCGGACGTAATTTTGAAGTGCAAATTCGCACCCACGAAATGCATCAGTTTGCCGAATACGGTATGGCAGCACATTGGCGCTACAAGGAATCCGGCGCCAAAGGGGGCGAAACCACGGCATCTAGTCTTTACGATCGGCAGATTTCTTGGATGCGGCAGTTATTGTCGTGGCGTCGTGAAGAGGGTATTTCTGAACAAGAGGCCACGCAACTACAAGAGCAGGTCTTGGCGGCAGGTGATACGGACGAGGTGCTGTCGCTTGAGCCTGCGGCAAGCACTAGCAGTACGGCAAAGGCAGCCACCACCGATACCCCTAAAAGTAAAGAGGCCAAGCCAGTTAAGGCAGCGCTTGACAAAGACAGCGAAGCGCCTGAGGCGGCGCCGGCACGGATTTATGTACTAACTCCGCAAGCACGAGTGATTGAGTTGCCTGAGGGAAGTACGCCGGTTGACTTTGCCTATCGCTTGCATACTGATTTAGGGCACCGTTGCCGAGGCGCCAGGGTCGACGGCCAGCTAGTGTCTCTTAATACGCCTTTACAAACCGGGCAAACGGTGGAGATTATAGCGGCTAAATCAGGTGGTCCTTCACGCGATTGGTTAAATCCGCAATTGGCTTATCTGGCCAGTCCGAGAGCCCGTGCCAAAGTGCGTCTTTGGTTTAATGCCATTGAATTGCAAAAACGCATTGTGAGCGGTCAGGAATTGGTTGAAAAGGAATTGCAGCGTCTCGGCAAGACCGCCACCAATCTTGAGCACTTAGCTGAAAAGCTGGGCTTTAGCCAAGCTGAGGATCTCTTTGTGGCGGTGGCAAAGGATGAGTATAGCCTTAGAAATATCGGCTTAGCCTTTACCGAGCCTGAAGCGGTGGGACCAGATGATGAGGTGCTAGCGCGACTCCAATATAGCCACAGTCAGAGTGATAGTAAAAACGGTGTCTTAGTGGTTGGGGTGGATTCATTGCTGACGCAATTAGCACGTTGTTGCCATCCTGTGCCGCCGGATAAGATTCATGGTTTTATTACCCGTGGTCGTGGTGTGACCATTCACCGTGAGGGCTGCCCAAGTCTTAAGGCGTTACAGCTAAAGTATCCAGAGCGAATTATTGAGGTAGATTGGGGTAATACGGCGGACCGTATTTACCCGGTCAATATCGCCGTGAGCGCCTCCGATCGCCCTGGTTTGATTCGAGATATTACCGAGCTTTTTGCTAAGCACAAAATGAATGTTGCCGCTTTAAATACACAAAGCCGTCAAGGGGTGGTGAATTTATTATTTACCGTTGAGATTAAAGACGGTGAGCAAGTGCCTAAGGTTGTGAATGCCATTGCGGAAATGCCTGAAGTGCATTCTGTGAATCGTTCTTAGTCTGAAATATCTTCGGGCAATTTAGGTTAAAATCAAGAGTTTATATGAATACGATGAATCTGCGGAGGTCTCTTGAGAGAGTATAACTATCCTGATGCATCAGGACATTTCGGGCGGTTTGGCGGTCGTTTTGTGGCCGAGACCTTAGTGCACGCCTTGGATGAACTAAAGGAAGCCTATGCTAAATACAAGGATGATCCCGATTTTCTAGCTGAATTTCATTATGAATTAAAGCATTTTGTCGGTCGTCCTAGCCCCGTGTACCACGCTAAGCGCTGGTCAGAGATCTTGGGTGGTGCGCAAATCTGGTTCAAACGTGAGGATTTAAATCACACCGGAGCGCATAAGATTAATAATTGTATCGGTCAGATTTTACTCGCCCGTCGTATGGGCAAGACGCGCATTATCGCTGAGACTGGTGCTGGTCAGCACGGCGTCGCTACCGCTACCGTTGCCGCTCGTTATGGCTTAGAGTGCGTGGTCTATATGGGCGCCGAGGATGTACGTCGGCAAGCGCTTAACGTCTACCGCATGAAGCTGTTAGGCGCTACTGTGGTGCCTGTCGATAGCGGTTCCAAGACGCTTAAGGATGCCTTAAACGAAGCCATGCGTGACTGGGTGACGAATGTCGATAATACTTTCTATATTATCGGTACGGTTGCTGGCCCCATGCCTTATCCAGAGATGGTGCGTGATTTCCAATGCGTGATTGGGCGTGAAGCGATTGAGCAGATGCAGGAAGCGGCTGGTCGTCAGCCCGACGTGGTGACAGCGGCTGTGGGTGGCGGTTCGAATGCGATCGGTATTTTCCATCCCTACCTGAGTAATGAGCATGTGCGCTTAGTCGGGGTTGAGGCAGGCGGTAAGGGGGTCGATACCAAGCTCCACTCAGCCTCGATTAATGCTGGGCAAGTTGGTGTGCTGCATGGTAATCGCACCATGGTGATTCAGGATGAAAATGGTCAGGTACAAGGCACCCATTCTATTTCTGCGGGTTTAGACTATCCCGGCGTGGGCCCTGAACATGCCTTATTAAAAGAGCTTGGTTTGGCGAGCTATGAAATCGTTAATGACGACGAAGCCATTCAGGCTTTCCATGATTGTTGTGCGATTGAGGGCATTATTCCGGCTTTAGAGTCTTCGCACGCATTAGCGTATGCGGCGCGTATCGCACCGCAAATGGCGCAGAATCAGATCATTTTGGTGAATTTATCTGGTCGTGGCGACAAGGATATTCACACCGTTGCCGACTATGGCAATATCCAGTTGTAGTAGGGGCAATACATGTCTATTAAACGAATTGATGAGGCTTTTGCACGTTGTGGCGAGCGCACGGCATTAATCCCTTTTATTACTTGCGGTGACCCGAGTGCTGAAGCCACGCTGGCGATGATGCATGCGATGGTTAAAAGTGGCGTGGATGTGATTGAATTGGGTGTGCCTTTTTCCGATCCAATGGCTGACGGTAAGGTGATTCAATTAGCCACCGAGCGGGCGATTGCTAATGGCATGACGCTTAAAGGGGTGATTGAGGTGGTGCGCCGCTTCCGTGAGGATAATCAGCATACGCCCATTGTGTTTATGGGTTACGCTAATCCGATTGAAGCGATGGGCTGGGAGCAATTTACGCAAGCGGCGGCAGAGGCCGGTGTGGATGGTGTGCTAATCGTGGATTATCCACCCGAGGAGTTCGCTGAGGTAGCGCCTTATTTTGAAACGGCTGAGTTGGCACCAATTTTCTTGATTGCACCGACTTCAACGGATGAACGTATTAAAAAGGTCGGTGAAATTGCCAAGGGTTATGTATACTATGTGTCACTTAAGGGGGTGACAGGCTCCGGCGCTTTAGATACGGATGATGTTAAAATCAAGGTTCAAAATATCAAGCGCTTTGTTAATATTCCCGTCGGTGTGGGCTTCGGGATACAGGACGTTGACAGTGCTCGCGCCATTGCTGCCGTGGCAGATGCGGTGGTGATTGGCAGTAAGTTAATTACGACCGTACAGGATGCACTAGCGGGACAAGCTGAGGAGCGTCATGCCGAGTTGGCCGCTGCCGCTGCGGGCGCTTGGTTAGCCGATATTCGCCAAGGCCTTGATACATTAGAAAAAGAGTAATATTCATGAGTTGGTTAGATAAGATTTTACCCCCGCGAATTAATCGCGAAGATAAAAATACTAAACGCGTCCCCGAGGGTGTTTGGGTTAAGTGTCCAAGCTGTGACTCGGCACTTTATAGTGATGAGCTAAAAAAGGCCCTGAATGTGTGCCCTAATTGTGGTCACCATATGCGTCTTAATGCCCGTGCCCGGATTGATTCTTTATTGGATCCCGAGGGCAGGGTAAAGATTGGTGAGCATTTACGCTCCGCCGATCCGCTGAAGTTTAAAGACTCTCGCCGCTATACCGAGCGTCTCAGTGAGGCGGTTAAAGACACCAAGGAAAGTGATGCGCTGGTGGTAGTGGGCGGCACCATTATGCGGATGCCGGCAACCCTTGCTTGTTTTGAATTCGGCTTTATGGGCGGTTCAATGGGCTCGGTGGTGGGTGAGCTATTTGTGCGCGGGGTCCAGCATGCGATTGAAAATCGCACTGCCTTTGTCTGTGTCAGTGCCTCCGGTGGGGCGCGTATGCAGGAGAGCTTGTTTTCGCTGATGCAAATGGCCAAGACCAATGCGATGTTAACTCGTTTGTCTGAGGCAGGCCTACCTTTTATCAGCATTCTGACCGATCCGACCATGGGTGGTGTGTCCGCTAGCTTTGCGTTTATGGGTGATGTGGTGCTGGCTGAGCCTAATGCTTTGGTGGGTTTTGCTGGTCCACGGGTGATTGAGCAGACAGTGCGTGAGCAATTGCCTGAGGGCTTCCAGCGTGCCGAGTTCCTGCTGCAAAAGGGTGCCTTAGATATGGTGGTGCATCGTAAGGAGATGCGCGAAACAGTTGCCCATCTGATTGCTTTATTAACCCAAAAGTCTGAACAGGCAGTGGGCGAATAGCCCGTCATTTTTTGTACGGATAGTGTAAAGGCCGGGATGCTTGTGTATCTCGGCCTTTTTAGTGTTTGCCCAGCGAGGTTGGCAAACCCGACAGG
>NZ_KV792956.1:0-561 GCF_001808335.1 Oligella sp. HMSC05A10
CGAAGGTCACGGTATTACCTGCTTTCACCAACTGCTGACCAAAGTCACCACTTTGATCCACTGCTTTATTACCGGCACCGATCACGTTAAAGCCTGCGCTACTAATCGCTGACTGAACGGTATCCGCCGTCACTAAAGCACCAGAAGCAAGCGGTGCGCCCACGGTACCATCTGTCGTGGTGTTAAAGGTCGTGGTGTTCGCTGCGATGGCACCACCAACTGTCGAAATGGTTGTACCGTCCGTCTTGGCTGAAACCGTGTACTCCGTGCTTTTATCCGCTAACTGTTTAGACTCAACAGTCACACCATCACCAGCAACCAGCTTCGTCGCCGCCGCCTTGGCTTGATCCGCAACCGCTGTTAGCTGACCAAAATTCACCGCATCGGATTTATCCTCGCCAGCCGCCACGTTCGTGATCTTCGTATTACCCGCATTAATGCCCTTGCTATCCACGGTTACATCACCAACCGTCACGCTATCAAAGCTTACGTCTTTGGCTGTCGCAAAGGTAAAGTGTGCGCCATCCTGCTTCAAGGTTAAGTTATCACCCGCCTCGAAGG
>NZ_KV792957.1:0-512 GCF_001808335.1 Oligella sp. HMSC05A10
AAGGGGTATGGCGTGGCAGCTGGGATGTCTATTGGGGAAAGCCTCGTAGTGAGCAGGTTTGCTAAGTCAGACTATAAGGTTTCAAATTTAGCCAGTGATTTAACGGTAGGCGCATCGAATAATATGGCAACAGACTTTTTAAAACGAACAGTTAAGCCCGTTTCGTTTATTCTGAGTAAAACGAATACAAAAACTGCAGAGCGTTTTATTACGACACAAGGTTATATCCAAGGATATTTTTTAGGTGCTGGAGTGTCTAGTATGTTTGGGCAGTACTTGGGAAACAAGGAACATGTCATCATCAATTTTTCAAACACTCAAAGACAGGAGAAAAAACATGATTGATTGGAATAGAGATTCTGGTGAACGCGTTTATGGTCTTAAACAGTTAGCCTATCCTTTGTTTACATTAACGTCTGGCTTCTATGTCTGGGTGTTTAATAAAGTTTTTAAAGAAATCACTAAAATGCATTACTACATTGTTTTGATTTTGGTTGGTTTAACGATTTATT
>NZ_KV792958.1:0-1369 GCF_001808335.1 Oligella sp. HMSC05A10
TAAATGATCGGACAACTAGTGTGACATAGGGGGATGCCTACGTACAAGAGTACATAGCGTTTAACCCAACCAGTGAGATACAGCCAAGGGATATTATTCCAAAGAGAAAGAAAAGAAACTATGCACGGGTTACAGAACAAGAGTTACCTAAATTAATTGCTGATATTAATGGCTACTACGGGAGTGAAATTACTGTTCTAGCTATTAAGTTGATGATGCATACGTTTGTTAGAACTAGCACGCTCATTCAAGCCACATGGGACGAAGTGCAATGGGATAAAAAGCAGTGGGTCATTCCGGCGAAACGAATGAAAAAAGAACGTCAACATATCGTACCTTTAAGTCAGCAAGTAATGAGCCTACTTAAACAGCTTCATAAGCTTAGCGGTGATGGCGAGAAGTTTTTCCCTCATGAACGGTATGGACATCGTAGCCACATTAGTAATAACACTGTTCTCTATGCGCTGTACAGAATGGGCTACAAGGGACGTATGACCGGGCATGGTTTTAGAGGCGTCGCATCAACAATACTGCATGAGCAAGGTTTTGATAGCGATCACATTGAACTACAACTAGCGCATGATGAAGATAACGAGGTCAAGGCGGCTTACAACTATGCATTATATCTAGAGCAACGCACAGAAATGATGCAATGGTGGTCAGATTATCTTGTAAGTTTAGAAACCTTAGAAACCTAAAGTGAAAAGACTAAAAATATAGAGGTTACCAAGGTTACCAGGTTACCTTGGTAACCTCCATTTCTTTATTTTAATTCAATATTTTGGATTTATATTGGACATAGGTGCTTCCCTGAACGCTAAATTAAATCATCAATACTCTTCACGCTTGGACTATCAGCCCATGACAGTAAACAGTGACATAGGTTACTATGTTTTATGGTCAGATTTCTAAAACATTAGAATTATTTCGTAACGTTTTACTATATAGATTGACAACTAAATATCGTGTTACGTTATTTTGATGAGTAAATTTATGACTTTAGAGAATGACACTAAAAGACCCGTGGGGAGACCCCGTAAGTACGCCAATCAGGCGGAGAGGCAACGGGCTTATCGACAGCGATTAAGAGACCGGGGCCTAAAGGTGGTGCAACGCATCGAGCCGATTAAGAGTCCGCTTGGACCAGGTGACTACGCAATCACCCCACCGAAATGCGCTTGTTGTGATGGTGGACAAGATAGTGCTGTAGAGGTAACTATCTAAGATAATCACGTGACGAAATGACTAGGCCTCCCTGCTTCTATATATGGAAGACAGGACATCGAGGGAACGACTAGTGAAACGTCAATAATCAAGATGACAGTCCGGAACAGGCGGCAGAAAAGAGACTGGACGCTATATGTGATCC
>NZ_KV792959.1:0-2213 GCF_001808335.1 Oligella sp. HMSC05A10
TAATACTGTTATTGATTGAAGCCCCTGGTTGTAGTGTTAACGGCAATGTAAAAATGACCCCTGTCGGCAATTGAATTTTGACCCCCTAGTTTATAAACTAGCGGTTTTTTCGAGCCGCATATGTTAACTCAGGAGATGGTTGTGACCATAAAAGTGTTAAATAAACAGGGGCGTTCTATCAAATCAATTAGCCGAGAGATGGGCGTTGCACGCAATACCGTAAAGAAATACTTAAAAGCGGATTCAACGGTGCGGCAATACACTCCTCGTGCGGCCCGACCGACGAAGCTTGATCCATATAAAGCTTACATTCAAGAGAGAATTCGTCATGCGAGCCCGGAGTGGATTCCTGCGGCGGTACTTTATCGAGAGATTGTTGAACGGGGATATCCCGGTAAGATACGCATGGTGAGTGATTACGTGGCGCAGTTTAAACCAAGCGTTCCGGCAGAACCTTTGGTGCGTTTCGAGACGGCACCGGGTGAGCAACTGCAAGTTGATTTCACCATCATTCGACGTCGAGGAGAGCCGCTAAAGGCCTTTGTTGCTACGCTAGGCTACTCTCGAGCCAGCTATGTCTATTTCTTCGATAACGAGCGCAGTGAGGCGTGGTTGAATGGCTTACGTCAATGTTTTGACTTCTTTGGGGGTGTGCCTAAGGAGGTACTCTTTGACAACGCCAAGGCGATTGTCATTGAGCGAGATGCGTATGGTGACGGATTGCACCGGTGGCATCCGGAGCTACTGTCATTAGCAAAGGACTATGGCTTTCGTCCTCGACTATGTCGTCCCTACCGGGCTAAGACTAAAGGTAAAGTGGAACGCTTTAACCGCTACCTGAAGAGTAGTTTCGTGGTACCGTTACGAGCGCAATTGCGAGCCGATGGGTTAGCACTGGATGTGCAGACCGCCAATGGGTATATTGGTCATTGGCTGCGGAGTGTCGCCAATGCCCGAGTCCATGGCACGACCCAAGCGATCCCCAACCAACGACTAATCAAGGAACGTGAAGCGTTATTGCCGTTGCCGATAAGAAGCGGCAATTCGGCAATCTCACACACGTCGAATCAGGTACCGGTGCCGATTGAGAGCCTGCAACACCCGCTGTCCATCTATGATGCGCTGTTAGGAGACGGTCATGAACTTACAGTCTGAACGCATTGCCGATTTATGTCGGCAATTAGGCTTATATGCCATAAATGAGGCGTGGCCTCAGGTGTCTGAACGTAACCTCCAATCCGAGGGCAGCTACGCTGACTTTGTGGAGCAGCTGTTGATGGAAGAGCTAAAGGCTAAAGGGGTACGTTCCCAAACAACATTGCTTAAATTTGCCGGGCTACCGAGCATTAAAACAGTGGAGGAGTATGATTTTGCGTTTGCCAGTGGTGTGTCTAAGACGAAGGTTACCGAGCTCAGCTCCCTAACCTTCATTACTCGTCAGGAGAACGTTGTCTTGCTTGGCCCAAGCGGGGTGGGCAAGACGCACCTAGCCATTGGTTTAGCATATAAAGCAATTATGAGTCAGCTAAAGGTGCGTTTTATGACAGCGGCGGATTTGATGCTGCAACTGATGGCTGCGTATCGTCAGGGTAAATTAAAGAGCTACATGAACCGCGTAGTGATGGCGCCTAAGCTCTTAGTTATCGATGAGATAGGATACTTGCCGTTTGGGCGAGAGGAGGCGAATTTGTTCTTTAATGTCGTTGCTAAACGCTATGAGAAAGGTAGCCTGTTGTTAACCAGCAACTTACCCTTTAGTCAATGGGCGGATACCTTCGCCGGTGATACCTCGTTGACAGCTGCCATGCTGGATAGGCTACTACATCATTGCCATGTCGTTCAAATGAGCGGTGAGAGCTATCGATTGAAAGATAAAAGAAAGGTTGGTTTTATATCAACCAAAGTATCAATTTAATTCGTAGAGGGGGTCAAATTTATATTGCCGATCTTCCTCTAAAGGGGGTCAAAATTCAATTGCCGTTGACAGTAGCACCAAAGCTTGTGGTGACTTCACTTTTATATCATAGGCTTTATCGGTATATTTATTGTATTGGCAATGAACTTCTTAAAGCTTAAACTACTACCGTAAAAACTTTAATCTTCATCATCATCTTCTGTCTCACTCCAATAAGGAAGAGAAGCCCTTCCAAAATAAAAAGTCACTACAGTCAGAAGAAACAAAACAAAAACTCTCTTATAAAAGAAAACAAATG
>NZ_KV792959.1:2233-2931 GCF_001808335.1 Oligella sp. HMSC05A10
CACCTTCTGTCTCACTCCAATAAGGAAGAGAGGCCCTTCCAAAATAAAAAGTCACTACAGTCAGTAGAAACAAAACAAAAACTCTCTTATAAAAGAAAAAAAATGTCCCTGAAGCTATAGAATTAATTATGTATATCTCAATAAAAATTAATAAGAAAGTTAAAATATAACTACCGTAGGCCAATGATTCGGTTTGACGGACTTTTAGTAGCTTAGCAAGCCCTAATATTAAGAGACTATTTAATCTAACACAAACATTGCTTGTACCTGAGATTCCAATAGACCACCCCTCAGGTCTTTTTTCTCGAAACTTAATCATCATTGCTCCAAAAAAGGCTTGGCCAATTTGTTTTTGGAACAAGAGTTGCATCTTTAGAACCTAACTTATTAGAAATTGCACTACTAACTCCATCGCCTAAAAAATGATTCGTAATTTTTTCTTTAAGAGTTAAATAGTCACGACTTAATTTTTTTGCTCCGGAAGCATCTATGAGCTTTGTAGCAGTTCTGTCTATTACTATACCAATAGACAAATCATAAGCAAGATTAGATACCTTGTAATCTTCATTTAATACCACAGAATCTCTTGCACCAGAGGAAACAGATTTTAAGGCTGCTAAGCTATAAACTTTCAGCCCAGTACCTAATGAAGGAATCATTGTTATTGCTCCTGCTCCAAACGCTGCGGAAGGTGCAAC
>NZ_KV792960.1:0-554 GCF_001808335.1 Oligella sp. HMSC05A10
TATCTTTTGGGATATCAAAAACTCTTTCAGTAAGATTTTGTATCGGCCTTACATACACTACATAAATATACATATGAAACAACAGAAGATTGCAACAAAACGCTATTACTTTATACTTCTGTAACGCCCACCTTATTATGGAAGCTAATAGCAAGGCAGGTAACAAATAAAGAAAGATCACAATAGCAACGCCGAAAACTCCTCCCAAAGTATCTAACAAAAAAAATTTTTTCCAATCGCCAGACTCATGAACCATAAAAATCGAGGCTAATAATCCGTAGATTGTACCAATCAAAAAAAGTGATGCACTTAAACATAAGAGGTATTGCCAGTAAGACCTTCTCATGGCTTGCACCCTTGCTTCTCAGAGTAGCCTAATAATTTACAACCATAACTTACCCTTGATTCGTAATCTAACAAATCGATCCCTTCTGTTTGCCATTGTTTCTCATTTAAGATGTTAGGAATAAAACCATAAATATACTCAGATGTTAAGTTTTTAGAAGCATTTCTAAAAACTTCATAATCACTTAAATACTTCTCATGAATCGGTT